>CAXGUG010000018.1:0-49389 GCA_964012715.1 uncultured Rhodospirillaceae bacterium
TGACCCAGGCCACCTACGGTACGGGCGACACGTTCGTCCTGGCGGCCAACACGGCTGGTGCGTTCCAGAGCGGTGTCGACTTCGTGGCAGAAGGCCAGGGTTCCGACGCCGATACGGTCATCGCGGGCCTCGACTCGGCTCTGACCACGCTGCGTTCGCAGTCCCAGAAACTGGGTTCGAACGTTGCTCTGCTGCAGACCCGTCTGGACTTCACCGAGCAGTACACCAACACCCTGGACGAAGGTGCCGGCAAGCTCACGCTGGCCGACCTCAACCAGGAAGGCGCCAACCTGTTGGCCCTGCAGACCCGGCAGCAGCTGGGTATTTCGGCCCTGGCCTTCGCCGGTCAGTCCGAACAGGGTATCCTGGCGCTGTTCAACTAATCGCCTTAGGAAAGAGGCGCCCCGGCGTCTCTTTCCGGCAATTGGTCGAGAAAGCCGCTACCACCGTTTTCGGTGGTGGCGGTTTTTCTTTTAGACTATGCGGAGTAGGGGCGCGGGACTCCGCCGCCCGCCATTAGCCGCCCGCCATTAATGGAAAGAGCTCTGCCTTCATGTCGACGATGGATGAACGACAGATCGAAGAACTGCTGACCCGGGTCGAACGATGTCTGGGCGAAGAACGGCCAAAGGACGCGATCCCCGATCTACAGCAGTTGTTGGCGGTGCTGCCGAACCATCCGCGCGTGTTGTGCGATGTCGGGCGGATCAGCATCCAATTGGGCGACAATCCGGCGGCTTTGCATGCGCTGGATTTGGCTTTGTCCCAACAGCCCGACAATCTCGAAGCCCTGAACGCGCGCGGCGTTGCCTATCAAAACCTGGATCGATTGGAAGACGCGGAACGTGATTTTCGCCTTGTCTGCGAACAGGTCGGGGACAACCCCGGGGCGTGCCTGAACCTGGGAAGCGTGCTTGCCGCAAAGGGGGCGTTCGGCGAGTCCGAGGAATGGTTCGAAAAGGCGCTGCAGGCATCGCCGGACAACCCCACGGCAAGCTACAACCTGGGGCTTGTGCGGCTCGTGACCGGGCGGCTGACACAGGGGTGGCCGGGGTTCGAGAGGCGATCGCGGGCGGATAACGTCGGTTTGGCGCGCGGCCGGTCAGACCGGCCCCGTTGGTCGGGGGAGGCCCTGCCCGATGCGACCCTTTTGATTCAGGCGGAACAAGGGTTGGGCGACAACATCCAATTCGTTCGCTATGCCGCGATGGCGCGCGGGCGCGTCGCCCGGGTGATCGTCGAAACGCCCAAGCCGTTGGTCGACCTGGTCGGTGGCGTGGAGGGTGTCGATGCCGTCGTCGGGCGGGGGGATCCGCTGCCGGAACACGACGTCTTCATTCCGGTTATGAGCCTGCCCGCCGTTTTCGAAACCGAGGTCGAGACGATTCCCTGGTCCGGGCCCTACATCGAGGTTCCGGAAGACCGCACCGCCTATTGGTGCAAGCGGTTGAGCACCATGGGACGGGGATTGCATGTCGGCCTCGTCTGGGCCGGGAACCCATCGCATAAACGCGATCGGCAGCGTTCTATTCCTTTGTCGACCCTGGCGCCGTTGACGGAAGTACCGGGTGTCGCCCTTCACGCCCTGCAAATCGGGCCGGCTTTGGCGCAATTGGACGACGTTTCATTCGGGCGAAAGATACGACCGCTGTTCCGAAAGGAGCGGCCCTTTCCCGAAGTCGCCGCCGTCATGTCGGCACTCGATCTGATAATCGGGGTGGACACGTCCCTGGTTCACTTGGCCGGTGCGATGGGGCGTCCGGTCTGGACCATGGTCACCGCGGTGCCGGATTGGCGCTGGATGCTGGCGCGCGCGGACACGCCCTGGTATCCGTCAATGCGATTGTACCGGCAGCCGAATGCGGGGGATTGGCAGAGCGTTGCCGATTCCGTCGCGGCGGACCTGAAAGACTTTGCCGCGGGACAAGAGTAGCTGCGATTACTCGATCGGGATCGAGACCAACTCTTTTTGTTCTTCGGTCAAACCGTCATCGTCGTCATCGCCACGCAGATATTCCTCGCGCAGTTCGAGACCGTTGCTCAGAACGCGAAGGTATTTGGTGCAAATCTCGCGCATCCGCTCGGACATGACGGTGAATTCCTCACGCACGATATCCATCGCCCGTTCGTACTTGTCTTCTTCGGTGATGCGCGCGAGGTAGTAGTCGATACAGATCAAAGCCTGGTTGAACGACCCGCGCAGCAATTGTCCGGCGTAGGTATCGAACACATCTTCCTTGTGTTGGTAGAACAGCGGCATGACCTGAAGCATGTGGTCGGTACCGCGCACCAGATCGTTACTGGCGACGATATCCAGGACTTCGTCGATCGTCCCGTTGAGGGCGTCGATCATCCGTTCCGGTTGCCAGTGGTTGTTGAATTCCTCGGCCGTCATCTCCGGGAAACTCTCGATGATCGAGCGCACGACCTCGGTCCGGGGCGTTTCCAGTTCCGGCAGGTCCAGCGTTCGCGACAGTTTCGGCGTCGCCCGGTTGATTCTGACCCCGTTGCTGCAGTTATAGAACCGAGAGCCGGGCCCGGCATATTGGATGCAGCGCTGGACCGTATCCAAGGCCCAGAACAGGCCGGAGCTGGTATAGGCCTTGCCGCCGAAATTCGCGGGCATCTCGATGTTGAAGACCTGAAGCCGCTCGTCCTTCGCCTTGTTCGAATAGTGGAACGAAGACGTAGCGTGGTGCTTGTCGCTGTCCTTTTGCCCCAGGTCCGTGCCGAAGAAGTAATATTCCTTGAACCCCATTTCGTTCGCGAAGCTCAGGCCGACGTTCACGACCGTCGGGTCCGGGTGCTGCAGGCAATTCATGGGGTCGTTGGAAAAGATCGGATAGGGGCACAGGGCCGGGCGGAAATAGTAGACGACCTGGGTGAAGAAATCTTGGATCTGGCGCTCGACGGTCGAGCTGCAAACCAGACAGATTCCCGAAAGGTCGTGGCGCTCGGCGGCGTATTCCATGACGCGCATGACGTCGATGTTTTCCAGCTCCAGCTGGAAATCGGGCCGGATGCCCGCATCCATCAGTGGCCCCAGGGCCGAGCCGCAGGAAAAGATCACCGCGCGGTCTTCCATCCGCTTGATGTCTTCGATGTTCTTGTCCAGCGATGGACCGCAGCCGACGATGATCGCCGGTGCGGGCTGAACGGTTTCCCTCGGGGCCCGCAGGTAGATGCGCGAATCATGCCCGACCATGTTGTGGTAGGTGTTCCGCATCATGATTTGTTCGTCATAGAAGAAACCCAGACCCGTCAGCAGGAATTGGGATTCCTTGTTGAACTTGGCCGAAAACTCGACGAACAGGGGATTGGTGTAATGAGTGTAGACGAAGGTTCCGTCCAGGGAATTGGGGTTCGTCGCGCGGGTTTGATAACGTAGGCCGTCCATCCAGTCCTGCGCGGTTCCGCCGATGAAGAAGAAAACGTCGCCGTCGCGATCCTGCATCTCCATCAGAAGGACGCCCCAGTCGATCAGCTCCAGGCTGTGATGGAAGCCTTCCAAATTGGGTTCCAGAAGGAACAGGTTCCGGCATTTGGTGTTTTCGATGAACTTGGGAATGTGACGTCCCAGCCCGATCCCCATGACAATGCCGTAGAAACCTTCCGGATAGGAACGTCCGACGGAAAATTTGACCTCTGCCTCGTCATTGAGGCGCAAAAGCATCGGCTCCAGGAAACGGCTGACATGGGTGTCCACCGTATGCGGAGCGGGGGGCGCGACGCTCAATCGGTTCGGGTTTCGCCAATACATGGTGAACTGGCGGTCGGTGAAATCGATGAGATCGCCGTCATAGAACTTGGTGTCCGCGAAAACCATGTCCGGCTGACCGTCCTCGTCGAAGATCAACTCCGAACGAGGGGTGAAGCCATTGAGGCGGTCGAAAACGACAGGATACTTCCGCTCGAACATGTTCATGTTGTGCGCCCGCAGCCGCTTCCGTTCCTCTTCCGAGGTTGGGGCCAGCCAGCTTCGCTCGAACAGCGACTCGGGCGCGTCGGCGTCGGTGGTCGCTTGTTCGTTCGTGGTGTCCGTATCCATTGGGGTGCGGGTCCTGTTTCTGCGGCGGGAACGATGCGGATTCAACCGAATGAAATCAACACGAACTGCCTTAAAATCACGTAAATCTTACATCGCCGAGCGATTTAATCACGCTTTTCCCAAGCGATCGTCGTTGCCGTGCCTGCGCCGTGCGCATTTCGGGCGGTGACCGTCAATTTGATCGCGCCGGATGGCGGTGGGGCGAGGGTGATGTACCTGTGAACCGGTGTCGTATCGCATCCAAGCGGCAGGTCTTGGGTGTCGCCGCCGTCGATTTCAAATTCAAGCCAGGAAGGGGTGCCCATCGCATTGGCGCGAACCTGAAACACTAGCTTGTCGGCGGTCTCGATATGGGGCCGAACATGGTGGACCAAGGGGCGATCGCTGCTTTCGGGCAGGCGGAACGATTTGACTTCTCCGAGTGCTTCCATATCGCCCGCGCGGACCGAGGCCCGATAGTAGATTTCTCCATCGGGCGAAAGGCCGTTGATATCGGCCGAAACCATAACCGGAGCCTCACTGGCTGGAGGGTGAAAGTCTCGGGCGAAAACCTCGATCGACTGTAGACCCCTGCCTTGGCTACCGGCGGCGTCCAGAAGCTCGATAGACACCCGCGAATAGGTGCCGCTCCCTTCGAAGGAAAGAACCAGGTGACTGGTTGCGGAATAGGCCGCATCCAAAACGGGCAGGGCCACGTCCCAGCTGTCTCCTTGGCCTGTTTCGTCCGACAAAGTCACCCGGCAGGTCGCCGTCGGCATGATGGGATCCTGGTGCAGGATCACGGTTGTGATCGCAAGAGGCTGGGGAAGGTCCCAGGTGAACCTGGGCGGCGCGCTTGGGGTGCCGAGGCTGTACCAGCCCGCGTCGGGGTCGCCATAGATTCCGTTGGTCAGGTTCATCGGGTCACAGGGGCTGACCGTTGGGAATTCGATCAGGCGGGTGCCTGTTTGGGGCCTCAGGATGTTGTTGTCGCGGTAGTCCACCGAGACCTCGCCAAAGGCCAGTTCCCCGGAAATCGTGTCCTTCGGGTCGCCGAATGGCGCAATCAGCACGAGGTTTCCTTGATTGCGGCCGAGCGCGCTATCCAGCGGCCCGTAACCGTATCGGCCATGATCCTGTTGCTCGGCTTCGTTGTTGCCGGCGCAGGTCCAGTCCGATGGGTCGGCGGACAAGTGAAAAACCAATTCCTGTGCGCCGTCGGCTGGAATATCGACGGCCTGACTCGACAGCATCCAATATGTTTCGACATTGCCGACGCCCAGGCAGTACAGCCGCTCGTGGCTTTGCAGTCCCTCCGCCCGCAACCGCAGTCGAACCACCGCATCGCGAAGGTCCGAACATTCCCACTCGCGCGCGGTCCGGTAACCGTCATGTTGGACGCTGTTGTGCCAACAGGCGTAAAGCAATTCCATGAACCCGATCCCGGATATGTGGTTCGGGTCTTGGGCATATGGCCCGCGGGTTTTCAGGTAGGGGAGCGGACCGCCGATCCAATCCGTTTCACAGCCGTAGTACCAACTGCGCAATGGCGTCCAGTGGGGGGATGATACGAAGCGTGCATTGCGCGGGCCGGGAACGGGCTGCCAGGGCGTCGCCTGGGTCAAGGCGTCGGGCTTGTCTCCGTATTCGAAGCGAAAGGCGGCTGATTGTTGCGCGCCGGCGGCGACCTCGCCGACAAGGGTCGCACCCGCCGGGCCGGCTTCCGACGCCGTTTGCGTCACGGCCTGTGCAAACGGCGTTGCGGGCATGTTCAAGTCGACATCCTGGCCTGTCAGCGTCGCCCCGTCTTGGGTTTCCAGGCACAGACGAACGCGATGCCGGGCCCCTGGCTTTCCGGTAAAGGGCGCTTGCCAGACGGTCGCGTCATCGCCGGATGGCGAGGCGGGAATTTCGTGTTTGCCGTCGATTTCGAACCAACCGCGCGCTCCTTGGGTGCCGACGGACCAGCCCTGGAGGATGAAATCATCAAAGGTGTTTCCCTGCCTCGGCGCCCAGGTCGCAACTTTGAGGGGGTGGCAGGTCTCCTGCCGCTGCTTTGATTTGTCTTGGCGTTGCTGTGCGGTGTCGGCGGCAATGACCGAGATCGTATCCGCGGGCATTTCGCGGATCTGCCGGGCCGCTTGCCAGGACAGATGCCGGCCTGTGGGGATGTTGCGTTTTGCATCGCCAATCGCCTGGCGAAGATCATCGTATCGACGAAGGACGCCCAGTCCCCAGCATATGCCGCCGTGAATGATGGGGTCCGAGGGCATGTGAGAAAGGCAGTATTGGTATTCGGGTAGGGCGTCGACGAACCGTCGTTGCGAGAACAGGTTCTTCGCCAAAGTCAGGTGGGCGCCCAGGTTATCCGGCTCTTCCGCGATTAGCCTTTGCAGGATCGTCTCCGCGACGTCCGGCATCTGCCAACCCATGGCGTTGACGGCGAGCATCTCCAGCGTTGCTTCCGGTACGCTTGCAAGGAAGTCGGTGATGGCTGCATCTGCGTCGCCGCGCCGAATTCGATCGACGAGTTCGTTCGGTGTCATGGGGGAAAGTCTACAGGTCTCGCCAAGGCTGCGCGAGTAACCTGTAACGCAAGCGGTGCGGAATCCTTATCGCGCCTGGGATTAAACTGTGATACACTCCTAAGTGTAGGAATTTACTAGGCAATTTTTGCCTACCTGCGGTTCCGCGGTATGACGCCGGCGGGCAGGAAAAAGTGGAAAGTGCACGGCCATGGCCACGGTACCTTTTGCATATACCTTTGCTGACACCGCGCTTCGAAATCAGCGCTCGGCGTTCGAACTGCAGTTCAACTTGCTGCAGAACTCCTTGATTCGTCAGCATAATGACAAGATCACTGAAATTTCGACCACGTCGTCGACCCTGCAGCGCAAGATCGACGACCTGACCGCGCGACAGAAGAGTCTGATTGATTCCCTTCCCGCGCTGCAGGAATACCGCCAAGGGAACCTCAATAACGCCGGCGCGTTGGAGACGATCTTCGACGAAGTCACGACCTTGTTCGAGACCTTCAACGGCGACGCAACCGTGGACGCGGACGAAGTCGCTGCGTTTCAAGAGCAGCGCGATTACGTCGTTGAGCGGATGGAGCGGCTGTACGTGTTCGCCCACCCGGACATCAATGATGCGCAGGTGATCAAGCGCCTGAAGGACGATATCGACGAAATTCGCGCCCTGGAGCTAACTCCCGGTGCGTTGACCGACAATTCGACCGTTACCGATCGCCTGGGCGCCCTTCAGACAGAGGTCAGCGTGGCGATCACGGTGTCACAGTCCACGGCGAGCACCTCGCTGGATTTGGAGCAGCAAATTCAGGCGAAATTCGCGGATACCGAGGCGGATCTGTACAAGCTGACCACGGAAGAACAGGCGCGCCGCGAAGATGAAATCGCCACGGCGGAGACGAACCTGGGCAACCTGCTGCGGGCAATTTCGATCTCGTTCGAAATTAGCGCTGGGTTGAGCGAAGCCCTGACGAGCCGTCTGAAGCCGATGACGCCGCCCGCGGGTTCGGCCGTCAACATCATCTCCTGACGAGTTTTAAAGAAGCGACTCTCGGGCCAGCAGCTTTCTGAGCCGCTGGCCTGCTGTTAGCGGTTATCCACCAATTCTGTATACAGGGCTTCCAGCGCCTGCACGTGCGCGGCAGGGTTGAACAAGGCCGTTGCACGTAGTTCTTCCCGCAGCGACATGCGCTGGGTATTCAGCGCCTCTGTATCCGCCGCCAATTCAGCAACGCAGGCCAGCCATTCCTCTGCCGAGGCCTTGGCCCACTGCAGCTTGTTCGCGGAAGCCAAGATGCTCGTGCCCATGCATTCCAAGGGGCGAGGTCCGGTCAAGGTGATGACGGGAACGCCCATCCATAGGGCATCGGCGGCCCGCAACGGATTGGGGAAAGCGCCCGGGATGAGGAACAGATCGACCTCGCGCCAATAGTTGGGGTTGGGGATCCATTTCTCGCCGACACCTTTGTCGGGCCATACGGAAATCCGCTCCAACAGACCCGTATCACCCAGCATTTCGTTCAGGCGCCGCGCCGGATAGCCGTCGCAGTTCCCGGCCGCGCCGAACAAAAGGCGGCTGTTGGGGGTTTGCTTCAGTGCTTCGACATAAAGTGCGAGGGCGGCTTCCGTGAAGGTTTCAGGGTCGCATAGCGCGCCGAAGGTGACCTGTCCGGAGGTCTGCGCGGGCGATGCGCTGACTTCGGGCAACAGATAGGACGGCTTCTGCGCCCACAGGCCCGGTAGAACGGACAGAAGTTTCTGGTCATCGGTCAGATGGGCGGCGACCGCCTTTTCCGTCGAGGGATCAGCCGCGACATGTGTAATGCCGGGCATGCTTGCGCCGAAATTTCCGCAATGGAAACCGACCTGAATGGTTGACGGTTTCATGGCGAACAGCGTGGCGCGGTTGTCCGATCCAGGGGCGCACATGTTCACCAGAACGTCGATGTCGTCCCCCCCGATCAGGATCGTAGCCATTTCGTTGTCGACTTCCCACAGCTTGCGTTCCAGGTCGGCGGCATTGTTCAACTGCTGGATGAACGCGCTACGTCCTTGATTTTGCTGATAAAGATAGATTTCGAACTTGCTGCGGTCATGGGCTTGCAGGATCGGCTCCAGCAATGCCGCGGTGTCGTAGTGCCATGAATTGTTGAGAACGTAGCAGACGTGAATCCGGTCCTTGCGAACCGATGCGGGGGCTGCTTCTTCTGGAAGCTCCGGCGTATCTTCTGCGAAGCCGTCCAGCAGCCCCTTTAATTTCGCCAAGGTTTCATCATCGATTTGCGGCAAGGCTGCAGCCAGGGCGTAGGCTGCCGAGGCGAGTTCCAGATTGCCCTCTTCAGCCGAAAGGACCTTTTCGAAGTGATATAACGCCGGCTCGAAAGCGCCGATCCGTTTGCTGATTGCACCGGCCCGCAGGTGACACATCGGATCTTCCGGGGTCAGGGCGATAGCTTTCTGGATATGCGAGATCGCCCGTTCGTATTGCCCGACGGCGAGGTAGGCCGCGCTGATGTCGCGATGCGCCAGGGCATGGTCGGGATCAAGCGACAGTTGCCGCTCGAACTCCTGGATAGCGTCGGTGAACTCGCTTTTATTGAGTTTCACGTAGCCGTAGATGTAGTGCCGGGGCGCAGCCGTTTGCTCCAGGGACACGAAGAAGTTCGATAGGTCCGCCGGGATCAGGTCATAGACATAGGGGTGAGGTTCGAGCGTCGTCGACAGTTTGGCGAAATAGACGCCTTCGTTCAGGTTGCCCACCCGGACGTGCAAATTGGCGAGAACCTCTGAATATTCGTAGCATTCCGGATCGCGTTCATGGGCTTCTTCGATCAGCACCAACGCCTTGCCGTACTCGTCCATCGTAATGGCGACAAGCCCCATCAGATAAGGAACCTCGGCTGATTCGGGTCGTTGCTTTTGCAACTGATCGATGATGGCCAGGCCTTCCTGCGTTTTGCGCTGCAGGATCAAGGCGCACGCCAGTTTGACGTTGTTGTAAAAGTCCTCGGAGGATGCTTCTTGAGTCATGATGGCGACCGGAAATCAGAATTGACGGGGAAGGGGTCGCTCAGGTCGCTTCGGTTCCGGGGGATTTCGCATGGGCGGCTGTCCCTCGACCTGAAGCAACCTCGCAACGCCGTTAAATTTCGGTATCGATGTTGATGCGCTGCGGCGGCAGAGCGTCCGCGCCGGTATTCTGTTGCGCCTGAGGTGCGGGGGCATCCCGTTCTCCATCATCCGGTATTTGCGCCAAGCCGGCGGCGATATTCCGGTTGATGTCGATCAGAACGGTCATTGCTTCGGGGGTCGGATTCACCAGTGCCCCAACCGTGTGCTTGTCGACGAACTTGCACAGGGTCAGCATGTTGATCCGAATTTCCTCGGGCACTTCCGCGCGCTCGGTCGTCAGTTCTGCCTGAAAGATCGTCCACAAACGCCAGTTCAACCGCAAAGCGGCTTTGCGGGTGTTCTTGATCTGCTTCGGATCACCTTCACTGTCGACGATCGACATCGCCATGCGCTTGGCTGCTTCGAGCAGCGCCCAGGCTTCCGTTTGCGCCGGATTACCGGCGACGGGGCGACGTTCGTATTTCTTAACCTGATTCTCGTACGGAGGCATTTCCCGATGCGTTCCCAACTGTCAGATACCGCAACTTAGCATGCGATCATCGAGAAATTAAGTTGTCATAAGGTTAATGACGAAAAAGGACGGTCATCAAATTTCTATGTTTTTAGACCGTCTTTTCCGTGGGTTACGCGATCCGTCTATTAGATGTAGCTGGTCAGGCTCAATTGGCGGACACGCGCGAAGGTCTGATAGGACGCTTCCAGCACGCGTTGCTTGTCCAGCAACCGGGTAATCGCCTCCAGCGGATCGACGTTTTCGGTTTCCGCGATGTCGCCTTCCAGATAGGCGATCAGCTGGTCGTTGGTCGTCTGCACGTCGTTCAACATGACGGCGCGATAACCCAGGATGATCTGCATTTCCTCGATATTGCTATCGAGCTCCTCGCCGAACGGCGGCGGACTGGTATTGGTCCGGTCCAGGGCGTCGTCCATCAGGTAAAGGGCTTCGCCGACCCGGTTTTCGTTCTGGTCCAGACCGCCCTCGGTGCCGTACTGCCCCTGCATGATCAGGAACATGCCGCGAATGGCTTTCTCGAAGGCGGGATCGACGCCCGTGATGTTGAATTCGAAAGATTGGGTCGAGCTGACACGATGAGTATGCGACACCGTGTCGCCGCTGTAATAGCTGCTCGACGAAATCGTGCCGATGGTGTTGGGCGCGCTCATCGTACCGGCGGTGACGGTCGGCGTGGTGTCATCGATCGTATCGGTCTGGATCAAGGTCGCCGTGCGCCCATCGGACGAAACCGAACCGATGGTGAAGGTCGTGCCGTCGTTCGCCGTGCCGGTGCCGGCCAGGGTGAATTGCGTGCCCGCCGGAAGGTTATTGCCGTCGGCATCGCGGAAGAAACCGCCGCCGAGGGTGATCGAATCCGCGCTCGGGTCGTTGTCGGCAAAGGTAATCGAACCCGTGCCCGCCAGAACACCGGCCACGACCGGGCCTTCGTTGGTGACCGCGTCCGTGGCGAGCAGCGTCGCCGTCAGGCCGTCTGCCGAAACCGAGGCGACCGTGTAGGTCGCGTTGTTCGAACCCGTGCCGGTCACGGTAATCCGCGTCCCCGCCGCGATGGGGTTGCCTTGGGCGTCGGTGAAGCTGCCGCCGGCCAGAGTGATGGTGTCGGCGTTGGCGCCGTTGTCGGTAAAGGTCAGCGTGTTGCCGCCGCCCGCACCGGCGTCGAAATAGAAATTCCGTTCAGCCGCATTGAACGAGAACAATTCGGGGCGGCTGGACACGACGCCGGTGGTCACCGTCGCGACGGAGGTGTCGACGCTGTCGTCGGCGTCCAAGGTGATCGTCGTGCCGTCGGCGGAGACGGATTTGACCGTAAACACCTTCCCGTCGTTTTCCGTATTGGTGTTGTTGATTTTGATCTTTTGCCCGCTTTCCAGCGCGCTATAGGTCCCGGCCGTAACGGCGACCAACTGGTCTTCGCCATCGGCGCCCGTGCCGGCGGAGAAGGTCAGGGTATTCACGCCGCCGGGGGTATGGATGGTCGCACCGCTGCCGCCGGTCGTGGTCAGGCGTTGGGATTCGATGACCAGGTCCGTGCCGTCGTTGCTGGACACCGTATAGGTGCCATCGTTGTCGGTCGTGCCGGAAACGGTGAACACGCTGCCGTCCGGAATGTCGTCGAGCGCGCCGGCAACCGATGCGGTGATCGTATTGGTGCGGCGGTCGAACACGACTTCGGCGGATGATTCGACTGTGATCCGGGGGTCGTCTTCGCTGGGATAGCTGAAGGTGGCAAACACCGGCGTCGTCTCGTCGGTCAGCTGTTCGGTCTTAACATCGATCCACAGTCCATTGGGGTCGACGGAATCGACCGTATAGGTGCCGTCGTTGACGCCATCGACCGTGCCGGAAATGGTGATTGTCGAGCCGGCGGTAATGTTCGCGAACTGCGCCGAAGACGAATTGATCCGGCTTTTGCCCGTGCCGGCGTCGGTCTGCTCGAATGTCAGGTAGGCCGGGTTCAGCGTGGTGGAATCACGCGAGATCGAGAAATCTTCCAGGTGCGCGTCGCGCGTCGTCGGGAAGGTCACCCGGGCGCCGTCGTACAGTTCCTGAAAAGCGGAAACCGAAGTGATGCCGAAGTTGACCGGTTCCGTGCGGATGGTGCCTCCGCCGAAGATGTATCGGCCGTCCGCTTCGGTGTTCAGCAGGTTCTGGATGTTGGTCAGGGCGCGGAACGCATCGGATTGAATCTGTTCGACCCGCTCCGGATCGCTGATGTCGCCGTTCGAAAAATCCAACAACAGATCGCGGAAGTCGGAAATTGCGTCGCTGATGCCGTCGACCGCGGTGGTCTGCAGATCGACGCGCAACTGCGCCTGAAGGTTGTTGGAGTTGAAGCGCTCAAGCGTGCTCTTGGTGTTCTCGATGTTGATCAGCCGTTGCGACGACAGGGAAAGGCCGCTGTAGGTCTGGCTGACCTTTTCGGTCGCAACCTGGGTCTCAAGCTTATGCAGATCGCTTTGCGTTTGCAGGAAACGCCCGATCAGGATGCTGTTAGCGGCGGCGCTGGAGATTCTGGTCATCTGTTAAATCCCTAGGCAACGGCTTCTTCCAGGCGTTGAATCATTTCCTGAATCACGGAAATGACGCGCGCGGCGGCGGAATAGGCTTGTTCGAACACAATCAAATTCGACAGTTCTTCGTCAAGGTTCACGCCTCGGATGCTATCGGACTTGAATTTCAGGCTCTCCGTCAAGGATGTTTGGCTTGTGACCTGACGGTCGTTCATGTCCGCCAACGAGGAATTGCGAGCGATGATCGACGATCCGTACTCGGCGAAGCTGACGTTCAAAGACGGCAAGCCGCCGGAAACGGAGAACGAATTTGAACTGGACAACAGCGCCGCCAGTTCCTCGGCAACGCCGTTGGTGCCCGGCGCGGTCAGGTACTCACCGTTGGCGCCTTTCTCGGAATCGAACTCCAGGCGGCCCGTGGATACCAGGCCGGGGGAGGAAACGATGTCGGATCGAACCGACAGGGCCGAGGAGACGCGGACGTCCGCTTCGTGCATGCCGAGTTCGGACAGAAGTGTGCTGCCGCTCGAGGTATCCAGCGTCACGGTCATCGACAGGCCGTCGTCGTGCGAGATGCGCAGGCGGTAGCCGGACCCGTCGGAAACGACGGTGGCGGTAACGTTGTCGACGCCGCCGAAACTGGCCCCGGCCGAATAGAACGTGCCGTTGGTGTCGATCCCGCCGTTATTGATCAGGTCGGCGATTTCCTGAAGCGTGCTGCCGGCAGGAATGACGATCTGTCCCAAGTATTCCGGTCCGGAGCCCGTATCCGGCGTGTTTGAATCGCGAATGTTCAAGACGGCCGCCGTGCTGACGAAGCTGGAGCTCAGAACATTGGTTTCGAAAATGTTTTCCGCCAAGCCATCGACGAACAGGTTGTTCAAGCCGAAGAAGTTGGAAAATCCCTTGATCGTTTCGTCGACCGTGCCGTCGCCGTCCTTGTCGAACTTGATGTCCGCATCGGCGACGTCGCCGCCCTTGGTGGAGCCGCTCTCATCACGGAACCCGAAACCCATGGATGTGTTGTTCAGATTGATCGACAACTGGCTTTGCGAGTTCA
This sequence comes from uncultured Rhodospirillaceae bacterium, assembly GCA_964012715.1. Lineage (GTDB taxonomy): Bacteria > Pseudomonadota > Alphaproteobacteria > Rhodospirillales > Casp-alpha2 > UBA1479. The sequence continues at coordinate 13,775 of CAXGUG010000018.1, forward strand.
GCGTCACGGAAGCCGACGGCGCGCCGTTCAGTTGGAAGAAATCTTCCATACGCGCGGCCAGTTCGGTGATGGTGATGGCGCCGCTGTCGTCCGTGCCGTCGCCATAGGTCTGGCCATAGGCGGAGCCGCTCAGGATTTGCGACAAGCGCACGGACAGAGTCTCGTTTCCCGTTGAATCCGTCAGGACGATGACCGTGTCGTCGCCGGTGCCCAACGAAATGGTCTGTTCTTGCGGCAGGGCGAAAATCCGCTCGCCGGTCAGTTCCTGATGGCCGGGGTAGGGTGTGCCGCGGTTGTGGACCAGGTTGACCTGGTCGCGCAACTGCGCCGCCAGTTCGTCCAACTGGGATTGCAGGTTGGGCAGGACGTCGTCGCGCATCTCCAGCAATCCGGCCAACTGGCCGCCGCGGGCCAGCGTCGTCAGGTCGTTGATGGCAAGGCGTTCGCCGACGTAAATCCCGTCGATCTGCCCGCCGGCGACGGTCGAGGTCGAGCTCATTGCCGCGGCGGAGGTATGGGTGATTTCCGGCGGAATGGTATCGACCAGGGTCAGGCCCGAGGTCGTGAACACCACGACGTCGCCGTCGCCGCGCTGGAAATACTGAATGTCGATCAGTTCGGCCAGGCGATCGATCTTGTTGTCGCGCTGGTCCTGCAGGTCGGTCGTGTCGTTGCCGGTCGAACCGAACCGAATGATATCGTCGTTCAGCTGATCGATATCGGCGGTCAGTTCGTTGATTTCGGTGACGATCGACGTAATTTGCTGGTCCGCCTGCAGGCGCAGTTCCTGGATGGTGTCGCTCATGGTGGCGAGCTTTTCCGTCGCCAGCTGGGCCTGACGGACGACTTCGCCCTGTTCGAGGATCCGGTCGGGCGAAACGGCCAGCAGTTCGGCCGCCTGCTGCAATTCGGCGAGGATATGCGCGATTGAGGTATTGTCGTCCGGCGTGCCGAAGGTTTCCTGGATCCGGTCATAGTAGCTGACCTGGACCGAGTTCTTGTTCAGCTGCGCCAATTCCTGACGGATCGACTTGAGCAGGCCCTGGTCGACCGAGCGCGTGAATTCGGCAATGTCGACGCCGGCGCCCGTGCCGGACAGCACGACGGACTGTTGCTGAATGATCTTGCGCGAATACCCGACGGTATTCACGTTGGCGACGTTCTGAGAAACGATATTAAGCGCCGTCTGGTTCGCCAGAAGGCCGCTCTGCGCCGCTCGCAATGCCTGTGTAATATCGCCCATCTATTTCGCCTTTACGCGTTCTGCCGTTCGGTGATTAGAGGTTTTCGTCCAAAGCGACGGCGAGAGAGTTCACCGAAGCTTTGGTGCCTTCGCGGCCGGTCCGACCGTTGCGGGCATAAGTGCCGGCATGCGGTGTCGACTTTTCGACCGCCTTGGCGAAGTGGTTGATGACTTCCTTGTTCGCGGCCATACCGGTTTCCAGGCGTAGCGTGTTTTCGGCCACCGCGTCGGCCAGACGCGTGCCGGATTTCGCCAGGCGCTCGCGCAGGTCCTCTTTGATGGTTTTCCAGTCCAGTTGGGCCTCGTCCAGGTCGCTCATGCAGTTTTCGTACAGTCGGGCCAGCGTTGCCTTGTCTTCCAGGCGGGCTTCCACGTCGTCGTAGCGACGCTCCAGCAGGGCCAGGTTTTCTTCTTCGACCAACTCGCTCAGGCTGTCGGTCAAATCGATCATTTTCTCAAGACGTTCCATCGGTTCCATTGGTGTCTCTCCTGTCGGATGCCGCTCAGCGGGCTTCCTGCATGCGGATAAGCTGGTCCATCACGGCGTCGGCGATGCCGATCCCGCCGGTCTTGGCCATGGCCTTGCCGTATTCGTCGACCTGCATGTTGCGCCAGATGTCCTCGGCCGGGCCGCCGCCGAAGGGTTCTTCGGTCTGGATGTTTTCGAACATCGGGCGGATCATTTCGGAAATGAACACGGCTTCGAAGTCTTCGGCCACGGCGCGCATGCGCTGCGTCGACATGTGGTGCTGCGCCGTGTTGGCCATGGCGCCGGTCTTGGCGGCGGACGCCGCCTGCAGGCCGGTCATCGAGCTGTCTACGATACCGCTCATCACATCACCTGAATTTCAGCCTGCAGCGCGCCGGCGGCTTTGATCGCTTGCAGGATGGTGATCATATCACGCGGACCGATGCCCAGGGCATTCAGGCCGTTGACCAGATCCTGAAGGGTGACGCCGTCGTTGAACACGGTCAGGCGCTTGTCCTGTCCCTGATCGACCTGAACGTCGGTGCGATTGACGGTGGTGGTGGTGCCGACTTCGGCGAACGGACCCGGCTGCGAGACCTGCTGGGTTTCCGTGATGCGGATCGTCAGGCTGCCCTGGGCGATCGCGACGGTGGAAATCCGAACGTTCTCGCCCATCACGATGGTGCCCGACTGTTCGTCGATCAACACGCGGGCCATTTGGTCAGGCTCGACGCGCAGCTGTTCGACGTCGGTCAGCAGGTTGACCACATTGTTCCGGTAGTTGTCGGGAACGTGAACCTGCACGGTTTTGGGATCGGACGGGCGGGCCGCGGTGGTGCCCAGGAAGGCGTTGATCGCCTGGGCGATGCGGCGGGCCGTGGTGAAGTCAGGGTTCTTCAACGACAGCTTGACCACATTCATGTCGCCGATTTCAAAGGCGACTTCGCGTTCGACGATGGCCCCGTTGGCGATACGGCCAGAGGTCGGAACACCTTTGGTCACCGTTTCGGCGGCGCCCTGGGCGGTGAAGCCGCCGACGGCCAATTGGCCCTGGGCCACGGCGTAAACTTCGCCGTCGGCGCCCAACATCGGGGTCACCAGCAAGGTGCCGCCCAGCAGGTTGTCGGCATCGCCGAGGGAGCTCACCGTCACGTCGATGCGCGAACCCTGGCGGGCGAACGCGGGCATGTTGGCGGTCACCATGACGGCGGCGACATTTGTGGACTTAAGGATGGCATCGTTGGTCTGCACGCCCAGACGGTTGAGCATGGACCGAAGACTTTCCATAGTGAAATGGTTGTTTAGGAGCTTGTCGCCCGTTTTATCGAGGCCGACGACCAGGCCGTAGCCAACCAATTGGTTTTCGCGGATGCCTTCGAAATCCACGATGTCCTTGATGCGCGAGGCCGCGCCCGCGGTGGCCGGAAGGGCCACGCTCAACAGCACGAAAAGTGCCGCGGCGGCGGAAACCAAGCGCAGGACGCCGCCCATCATGGCGGGGACCTTGTCGAAAGTGCCGTTCATTTTTCCCGTTCTCGTCATCATCTTCGTTTTCTCGATCGATGAATGCCTGCCCTTTGCGGGCCATGGTTGTTACCGCCTTTATCTAAGCGAAAAGCGTGCCACTCAGAGTGATGTGGTAATCAATTGAAAAATAAGGAAAAAATTTCGAAGGCGATGGGTCGAAAGGGGGCGGTCTGGGCAAGAGGAGCCACGTCATGGGCAACAATTGCCGAGGCCCGAAAAACAAGAAAGGGCGGCTGATCAGCCGCCCTTTCCAGGCATTTTCGATAGCTGCGCGACGGAGATTATCGTTTCAGGTTTCCGGCTTCCTGAAGCATCTCGTCGGCGGTTTTGAAGGTTGTCGAGGCGATGTTGTAGGCCGCTTGCGCCGCGATCAGGCGGCTCATTTCGGTGCCCAGATCGACGTTCGAGCCTTCCAGCGCATTGCCGAGGAATTCGGCGAAGCCGGACTCGTCCGCGAAGACCTGGTTGGGCTCACCGGACGCTTCCGTCTCAAGGAAGTTCTGCCCCGACGTCATCTGCAGGCCGTCGGCGTTCGGGAAGATCGCCAAGGGGACTTTGAACAAGGCGCGGCGGGTGTTGTCGGTGAACTCGCCATAGATTTCGCCGCCGGATCCGAACGACAGGTTGGATAGGGCGGCGGCTTCGGCGCCGTTCTGCTGGTAATAGCCGAAATCGTAGTCGCCGGAATATTGCGTAAAGGTGCCGACATCGAATTCGAACGAGGCGGTTTCGCCGTTATCGAACGTGACGTCGAAGGTGTAGAGCGAGTCCGAGGACAAAGAGCCGTCGCTGGCGAATTCCAACTGTTGCGGGATATTTGCCGTGGACGAAAACGTGATCGCCGATGACGTCGTTTCGTCGGCTGCCAGCGCGACGGCGGAATCGAGGGTAATTTCCGCACCGTTATCGGACACGCTTTTGATCGTATAGGTATTGTCGTTACCGGCGCTACCGGCGATCGTAATGGTGTCGCCCGCTTTCAATCCAGCGAACGTGCCGGCCAGTTGCGCGCCCGCTTGCGGTGCGCCACTCGGATTGGTGTTGTTGAAGACGGTGATCACGCCGCCGCCGCCCGCCACGGTCGAGAACCTGACGACGTTGTCGTTCAACGTCGTGGTGACGGGCGTATAAGTCGCGCCCGGCGAGGCCGTGATGCTGGTGATATTGTCGCCTAGGACGCGGAAATCCCACAGGTTTTCCGTGCCGAATGCCTTGGTGAAATCGAGCCGCAGGTTTTGCGAGTTGTAGCCGGAATCGACCACTTTGATCGATCCGGTCCGGACCGTGCCGTCGGCATCGTCGGCGGGCAGGTTGACCTCCAACGAGGCAGTGGTCGTTTCTTCGCCGATTTCTTCGAATGCGAATTGGTCGACGCGCATCGGGGCCGGCGTGCCCAGGGTGAAGGTGCCGTCCGCGTTCACTTCGTATCCAAGCAGGTAGTTGCCGAATTGATCGGCGAGGTAGCCTTGGTTAACGGTGATCGTGTTGCCGTCGTCCATCGTCACGGTGTCGGTCAGGTCGGTGACGCTGATATCGAACGATCCGCGCCGCGTGTACTGAATGTTGCCGTTCACGTTCAGGTCCGGCGAAACCATGAAAAACCCGTCGCCGATAATAGCGACGTCGAGGTTGCGGTCCGTGGTGCGTACCTGGCCTTGCTGGGTGATGCGCTGAAGGTCGATCGCGTTGACGCCGCCCAAATCATTGTGGGTGGTCCCGGAAGCGCCATCGTCGGTGGTCGCGCCGATCGAGGTGAAACCCTTGTTCATCAGGGTCTGGAACTCGGTGTCGGTGCGCTTGTAGCCATCCGTGTTCAGGTTGGCCACGTTTTGCGAGATGGTGCTCAGTTTGTGCGCCTGGCTCATCATCGCCATGGTCGCTTGCTGAAAAACGCTCAAACCCATTTTACGTCGCGCCCCGCGTCCGGGCCGCCCTCTTTGGTTTTTTCCCAACAAATCAGTAGCAAGGACAATGCCAAAGAGAATTCAGGTTAATGCATTGAATTTAATGCAATTATTTTAATGGGGGATGGGCAAAGAATGCCGTGTTTCGGCCTGTGCGGCGGGTGCCCGGAAAATGTTGCCGTGTTCGGCCTTATTCCGCCGGGAAAACCAACAGGCTTTCGGCGGCGACCTGCGCATGAACGCGGGACCCGACATCGGGCAGGAATACCCCCGGCATGCGGGCGCTGAGAACCGTCCCTTCCGCGCCGTCTTCCAGCAACAAGGTCAGGTGCGTGCTGCGCCCGAGCGAACGCGCCGACATCACCGTCAAGGCGGGCCCTTGCGCGCTTTCTGCCGGGAGGGATAGGACCAGGGCCTCGGGCCGGATCAGCACCCGGACCGTCGCGCCGTCTTGCTGACTGCCCGCGGGAAAAGCACCCAGCGGCGTCTGCAGTTGGCTGCCGGAGACCTGGCCGGGAAGGGCGTTGATCGGGCCGAATAACTCGGCCACGAAAGCATCTTCCGGCTTGAAATAGATATCCATCGGTCGTCCCGCCTGGACGATGCGGCCCCCACGCATGACCAGGATGCGGTCCGCCATGAACATGGCTTCTTCCGGGTCGTGGGTCACCATCAAGGTCGCGATCCCGGCCTGGGACAGGATTTGGAAGGTGTCCTGGCGGATTTGCGCCCGGCGGTTCACGTCCAAGCCGGAAAAGGGCTCGTCCAACAACAGGACACGCGGCGTCGGCGCCAGGGCGCGCAGCAAGGCGACGCGCTGCTGCTGTCCGCCGGACAGAACATGCGGATAGGCATCGGCGTATTGGGCCAATCCCATCGAGGCCAGAGTGTCCCGCACCCAGCCGACCCGCCCGGCGTTCTTCTGCGGCAGACCGAAGGCGATGTTTTCCATCACCGTCAGATGGGGAAACAGGGCGAAATCCTGGAACATCAGGCCGACGTTGCGGCCTTCGGGCGGGACCTGGCGGCCCTGCGACGAATCGGCGATGACCTCGTCGCCAAAGCGAATTTGCCCACGTTGAAGGTCTTCCAGTCCGGCGGCCAAACGCAACAGCGTGGTCTTGCCGCAGCCGGACGGACCCAGCAGGCACACAAGTTCGCCGGCTTCGACGGAAACCGAGACGTCAATGACGACTTCGTGGCTTCCGAAGGCGTGGGATACGTTCTGCATATGCAGGCCGGGCGCGGTCGTATTGTTCATCGTCTGTTGCGTCGTTAGCGGCGGGATCATGCCGAACAGCTTCCTGTGGCGTGGCCGGGTCGGCTGCGCAGGGTGGTCAGGGCTAGGATAGCCACGGGTATCAAGCCTGCGGCGACAATGGTCAAGGCCCCCAGGGCGGATTCTTCGAACAATTCGTCCGAGGCGTATTGAAACACGAAGGTTGCCAAAGTGTCGTAGCCGAACGGCCGCAGGATGATCGTGATCGGCAATTCCTTCATGCAGTCGACGAACACCAGCAGCCCCGCGGTCATCAGGCTGGTCCGAACCAGGGGAAAATGGACGCGGGCCATGGTCTGGAACGGCGTGGCCCCCAGGGTCCGGGCGGCGCCGTCCATGTTGCGTGAAACCTTACCCAGGCCGGCCTCGACCGTACCGAAAGACAAGGCCAGGAAACGCGCGAGGTAGCCGTACAGGATGGCGACGACGGTGCCGCTGAACAGCAATCCGGGCGAGACGCCGAACAACTGGCTGGAAAGTGCATCGATCGCGTTGTCGAATTTCGCCAATGGGATGATCACGCCGATCGCCAGGACCGCGCCGGGAACGGCATAGCCGACCGAAGCGAAGCGCACGGCGGCACGGGGCAGGGGGCCGGACCCCATCCGCAGGCCGTAAGCCAGCACCAATCCGATGCCGACGGCGGCCACCGCCGCGCCGAAGGACAGGGTCAGGCTGTTCAAGGTGATGGTCAGGAAATTGGCCTTCAAGGCCACGTCGAAGAACACCACCGAGTAGGACAACAGGACCATGGCCGGCAGGATGAAGCCGAGCACGATGGGCAGGGCGCAGAACGCGATGGCCAGACCGGCGCGGGCGCCACGCAGTTTATACCCGGGCAGGGCCTGCATCTTGGTCGAGGTGTGATGATATTTTTGGCCGCGCCGGGCGCTGCGTTCCAGCATGATCAAGGCGATCACGAAGATCATCAACACGGCGGCCAATTGAGCCGCGCCCGAAATGCTGTCCATGTTCAGCCAGACGTCATAGATCCCGGCGGTGAAGGTTCGCACGCCGAAGAAATCGACGGTCCCGAAGTCGTTCAAGGCCTCCATCATCGCCAAGGTCATGCCGACCACGATGGCTGGGCGGGCCAAGGGCAGGGCGACATGCCAGAAGCTCTGCCAGGCGTTTTTGCCGAGGGTCCGGCTGACTTCGATCACGCAGACGGATTGTTCCAGAAACGCGGCCCGGGCCAGCAAGTAGACATAGGGATAGAGGACCAGGGTCATGACCGTGATCGCCCCGCCCATGGAGCGGATCTCTGGGAACCAATAGTCCTGACGATTGCGCCAGCCGAACATGTCGCGCAGGGCGACCTGAACCGCCCCGGCGTATTCCAATTGATCGGTGAAGACGAAGGCCAGGATATAGGTCGGCACCGCCAACGGCAGGATCAGGGCCCAGTTGAAGAAGCCACGCCCGGGAAAGCGGCACATGGTGACCAGCCAAGCCGTGCCGGTGCCCAGGATGAAGGTCCCCAGGCCGATCCCGAACATCAGGGTGACGGTCCGCCGGACATAGCCGAACAGGACGGTGTTGTAGAGGTGCTTCCAGATATCGGGGGCCGGGGTCAGGGCAATGATCGCCACGGCGATCAACGGCGTCGCTACGAACAGCGCCACGACCAGGGTCGCGATGCCCCATCGGTCGGACGGTAGGAATCGGCTTAGCGCGCGGGTGGCGGGCCGGTCAGCGACGGCGGTGGGGTGCGACAAGTCTAGAAGGCTCCCAGGTTGCGGGCGTCAAAAAAGCAGAAAACGCCGCGGGGGGAAACCCCGCAGCGTCTCTGCCTGCTGGTTCGCTGTGGGACGAATCAGCTGCCGGGGCCGTCGTCGAACCCTACCTTGTCCACCAGTCGGGAGGCGGCGGGCCGCAGCTTGGCGATTTTTTCCAGCGACAGGGTGTCGACTTTGAAGTCGCCCCAGGATTTCACGACCTTGGAAAACGGAATGCCCGGCTTCACGGGGTATTCCTGGTTATCCTCGGCGTAGATGCGCTGTGCTTCGTCGGACGACAGGAACTCCAGCAGCTTGACCGCGGCTTCCTTGTGCTTGGCGCTTTTGGTCACGGCGGCGCCCGAGATGTTCATGTGGTTGCCGCGACCGTCCTGGTTCAGATAGGTCAGGCGAACGGCATTGGCCCATTCCTTTTGCTCGGGCTTTTTGTCGTTGGTCATCATCTTGCCCATGTAATAGCTGTTGGACAGGGCGATGTCGCAGACGCCTTCGTACACGGCTTTGGCTTGGGCGCGGTCGTTGCCTTGCGGCTTGCGGGCCAGGTTAGCCTTCACGCCATCAAGCCATTTTTCGGCCGCTTCCTCGCCGTGGTGGGCGATCATCGACGCGATCAGGGCGACGTTATAGGCATGCTTGCCCGAGCGGGTGCAGATCTTGCCCTTGAACTTCGGATCGGCGAGGTCTTCCAGGGTTTTGATTTCGCCCGGCTTGACCCGTTCCTTGGACACCAGCACGACACGAGCACGCGAGGTCAGGCCATACCACATGCCTTCCGGGTCACGGAAATGGGCCGGGATGTTCTTTTCCAGGACATCGGACTTGATGGACTGCAGAACGCCCGCTTCCTTCAGCGCGTACAAGCGACCGATGTCGACGGTCACGACCGCGTCGGCGGGGCTGTTGTCGCCGGCGGCCTTGATCTTTTCGAGCATGCCTTTTTTGGCGAACACGGTGTTCACCTTGATGCCCGTCTCCTTGGTGAAGGCGTCGGTCAGCGGCTTGATCAGAAAGGGCTGGCGATAGGAATAGAGGTTCAATTCAATGTCGGCCGCCTGGGCTTTTGCGCCGGCGACGACGGTCAACGCCGTCACGGCCAGGGCCGCGAACAGACGCTTGGTGCGAGGCAGATCGGTTCTCACGTTTCGAAATCCTTCTTCGGTTCGTTTGTGAATCCCAGGTCCGTGGCTCGTTGAAAACTGGCCCCCTCCCGTTCCGGGTTTTTGTTCGAGCTCGCCTGAAATTGCGAATTATTATCAACTTCGTAGCGAAGTTATACTGATCGCGAGGGGCGATTGCAAGTCAATCTCATTTGCCGAAGCATGCCCGGCTATGCGTGTGAAAGCGGTGCAGAGCCAAGTGTGAACTTCATCCTCCTGGCGTTTTCATCACTCATGCGCCAGACTGATGGCCATCGGCGCCAGGCATTGGGGGCGGCGGCGTTAACCACGCGGCAAGAAACCCCATGGCACAATGATCCTGCCTGAATAGGGCGCCGCAACAGGGGTGAAGTCATGAAGGTTTCCAACGTCGGTTCAGCCAAGGGCGTGGACAAGTCGAAACGCAAATCGGGCGTTTCGTCGTCCGACGGTTTCGCCGATGACCTGCGGGCGGCGACCTCCGACGGGGCAGAGCCGGCGGCGGGTGTGGTTTCCGGTGGCGGTGTCGCCGGGATCGAGGCCGTTTTGGCGCTTCAGGCTGCGGATGACGCAACGCAAGGTCGTTCGCGCGGCTTGTTGATGGCGCGTGGCGATCGGATTCTCGACCGACTGGAAGACCTTCAGATGGCCTTGCTGACCGGGAGCATTTCCAAGGACAAGGTGGTCGAATTGGCGCAGACTCTGCGCGAACAACGGCCTCAGTCCGACGATCCGGAGCTGGACTCGCTGCTTGATGAGATCGAGCTTCGGGCCGAGGTCGAACTGGCGAAGTTGAGCCGCTAGGCCAAGCCTACCCGGGGCATTCGGCAATTTCTCTGAAATCAATGGGTTGGTGATCCCCAGGGCGGGATAAATGGTGGCTTGCCCTCTGGCCGCTCGAACCTTATATTCCGCGCCCGTCGACCAACGGCACCCTGGCAGTCATCCGGAGAGACGACCGAATATGACCATCACCGTTCCGCCAGACTACAATCCGAAAAAAGACAAGGATTTCATGAATCCGGTCATGCTGGAGTATTTCCGCAGGAAACTCCTGAAGTGGCGTGCCGAATTGCTTGAGGAATCCAACGAGACCCTTCAATCCCTGCAGGAAGGCGGCATTATCGAGCCTGATATCGCCGACCGCGCTTCGATCGAAACGGAGCGCGCCCTTGAACTGCGCACCCGCGACCGCGCGCGCAAGCTGATCTCCAAGATCGATGAAGCGCTGAAGCGGGTCGAAGACGGTTCCTACGGCTATTGCGAGGAAACGGACGAGCCGATCAGCGTCCAACGCCTTGAAGCCCGCCCGATCGCGACGCTGTCGATCGAGGCTCAGGAACGCCACGAACGTATGGAGCGGACACACCGCGACGACTAGGTTCGTATCGAAGAATTCCGGGAACGCGCGGCGATTTGGGTCAACCAACGCCGCGCGTTCTTGTTTTTGGGCCTATTATTGCTGCCGTTCGACCGATTGAACGGTCAGGCAGTGCTGACGCCCATCCAGCGATTGCCAGTCGATGGACTGACCGGCGGACAGGCCGATAAGCGCCGCCCCAATCGGCGTCAGTACCGAAATGCACCCGGCCGAAATATCGGCTTCATCCGGAAAAACCAGGGTGATCGAGCGATCATCGCCGGTGTCGGTGGTGAACCTCAGACGGGCCCCCATGGTGACGACGTCGTTGGGGACGCAGGCATCCTCGACAATCGCGGCGCGGTCCAACTCGTCCAAAAGCTCTTCTGCGAGATCCTGGTTCTTTTGAAGCAACTGGGTGCCGAGCCGCCATAGGCGCTCGTGATCGGATTGTGAAATCGTAATAGCGGGTTTCTGCAGCGCCATTGCTGAGACTCCTAACTGATCGGCACGCGCCAAACCCAATGGCGGCGCGGTCGATGGGGGATTGAATGAAAGTGGTACGGGTGTCGCGTCAGGGGGCGTTGCGCTCAGATGGTCGGAGCTGACAGCCCGGTCCCCACGGCTGGGGACGCGACGTCGCCAAGCCGGGGGCTAGCCTCCCGCGATGGGATGCAGCTTGCGCAAAGAAAACCGGGATTGAGCGTGCGTAACCATGGGGATGAGGTAGGCGGGACGGTTGGCGAAGTCAAGACGGGCAGGTGTGGGATGAGCGGGAGCAGGGGCGGCTTGGCCGCCCCGGCCAACCCCAAGCGCCCGATATAGTGGGAACTTGCGCTAGCAAGTTCCTAAAAAAAAGAGGCCGGCGCAAAGCGCCGGCCCTGAGTTGTTTCCAGGTTCTTTCTAGCGAACCTAGAACGGGAAACTGGTGTTCGTTCAGAGGAGTGTCGTGCTCTTAGAACGGGAAGAGAATGTCCCAAAGCTGCATGCCCCAGCGGGGTTGCTGCAGATCGCTGAGGGTGCCGCGGCCACCGTAGGCGACGCGCATTTCGGCGATTTTCTCGTGGGAAATCTTGTTGTCGGAGTCGATGTCGGACGGGCGGACCACGCCGGTTACCATCAGTTCGCGCAATTCGGCGTTCACCCGCAGCTCCTGGCGGCCCATGATCACCAGGTTGCCGTTGGGTAGGACCTGGGTCACCACGGCGGCGAAGGTCAGGCTGATGCTTTCCGACCGTTCGATCGTGCCGTCGCCCGAGGTCGCATGGGTGTTGCCGAAGTTGGCGATGTTGGCGGCGCTGACGCCATCGGGTAGGTAGCGGGTCAATTCGCCTTCGAAGCCCAGAATGTTCGTCAGGTTGGCTTTTTCCGCGTCGGTGCGATCGCGCTCGGTCTTGTTGTCCAGCTTGGCGCTGTCATCCAAGGTCATCTGCACGGTCACGATATCGCCGACCTGTTTGGCGCGCAGATCCTTGAAGAACGCCCGCGCACCGGCTCGCCACAGGGAGTTGGGGTTGACTTCGGCCATCTTCGGCGCCGGCATCGGCATCGAGACGGGCTTGTAATCCGGCCGCGCCGTCGGGTTCTGGACCGGCGTGATCGCCGGGCCCTCGCCGACCTGCGACAGGCGGGTCAGGGTGTTGCAGCCGGTCAGCGCGCCCGCCAGGACCGCAACCACGGCGGTGGTGCGAATGAGGCGGCGGGTTTGAGAAGTGATCGAGCCGTTCATCGGAATTCTCCTTGCTGGTCCCGTTAGAGTGAGGGAAGGGGACCGTCTGCCTTTCGTGCGCGTTCTAGTTGCTGTTCGTTACCGGTTCTGAGCCAATTCTCGGATCGCGGCGATCTGGACCTTGGCCCGACCGGGGCCGACGACTTCGCCTTCGAACACGGTCTTGGAGCGTCGGTTGATGATCCGGACCGTATCGCCCAGCGCACCGTGTTCCAGCGCCTTTCCCTGAGCCGTCAGGGCCATGGGGCCATGGGTCAGGGTGACCGTGACGAGGGAGCCGCGTTCGACCAGGATCGGGCGCTCAATGTCCGAGCGACGGATGATTTCGTCGGGCCGCAGGCTGCGCTTGGGCGCCATGCCGATCATGTCTTCGACCTTGGTCACCGTGTCCGGCATGATCCGGTCGGTCCGCAGGCGGATCCAGCGGATGTCGCGTTCGCCGATCACGTCGTTGCGGGCGAGAATGCGCGACGGCACCGGAACCTTGACCACCGGGAACAGACGCCCGGTCAGACGCAGGCGTTCGCCCGCCGGGTCGTTCTTCGGGATCGAGACGACGGCCGCGAACCGCTGCGAGCGCGGATCGTAGGTGATGTCGTCGACGCCGATCGTCGGCTGGGCCGTGCCCGCGATATGCACGCGGGTCAGCTGCGTCGACAGTTCCAGTTCGGATTCCGGATCGGCGCCTTTTTCGTATAGGGCCGCCATCAGGGTATCGACGATTTCGGACCGTTCGATGATCTGGCTGACCCGTTCGACGATGATCTGCTGACGGGCCGTCAACGGACGCCAGTTCATGCGATAGGCGCGGGCCACACGATACAGCCAGCGGGCATCGAAGATCGCCCGTTCGCCCGGCGCCGGCGCATAAGCGACGACGGAGTCCGCGTAGGGGCCGGCATTGATGAACAGGTCACCCAGGTAGATGACCTTGTCATCGACGGTGACTGCATCGCGCAACAGCGGCACCGACATTTCGGGTTTCGCCGCGTCGGTTTTGGCATGGGCTTCCGCCGAGGCGGTGGTCTTGGTCGCGCCGATCGCGGATAGCGACGCCATGGGAACCAGGGCGACAGCCATTGCGGCGGCGATGATCATTTTGCGAGCAGTCATGTCACATTCCTTTCCGAGCCTGTCGGTCAACCGTTGTCACGGATTACCGAAGCGAGGTCAGGGTCCCCAGCATTTCGTCCGAGGTCTGGATGACCTTGGAATTCATTTCATAGGCGCGCTGTGCCGAGATCAGGTTGGAGATCTCTTCCACCGCGTTGACGTTCGACGTTTCCAGGAACCCCTGCAGGATCGTGCCGAAGCCTTCCGTGCCCGGGTTGCCCGTGGTCGCGGTGCCCGAGGCGGGGGTTTCCTTGTAGAGGTTGTTTCCGATCGATTCCAAACCGGGTTCGTTCTGGAAATTCACGGTCTGGATCTGGCCGACGTTCGAGAACTGCACCTGGCCTTCGATCTTCACCAGAACTTCGCCCGAGGCGTTGATGGTCACGTCGATGGCGTCTGAAGGAACCGTGATGGCCGGGTCCAGCAAGTAACCGTCATGGGTCACGACCTGGCCGTTTTCGTTCAGCTGGAACGTGCCGTCACGGGTGTAGGCCGTTTCGCCGGTCGGCAGGGTGACTTGGAAGAAGCCCTTGCCCTGGATGGCGATGTCGAAGGTGTTGTCCGTGGCCGACAGGTTGCCCTGTTCGTGAATGCGGTACACGGCCGCCATTTTCACGCCCAGACCGAGCTGCACGCCCGTGGGCACCACGTCGCCGTTGTCGGACGAGGTCGAACCGACGCGCCGGATATCCTGATAGATCAGATCCTGAAATTCGGTCCGGCGCCGTTTGTAGGCGGTGGTGTTCATGTTCGCGAGGTTGTTGGAAATAACCTCGACATTTCGCTGCTGGGCAATCATGCCCGTCGAGCCAATATCAAGCGATCTCATTTTCCCGTCCTTTCGCTTGCCCGTTTTGTTATCGGTGCTGCGTTTTCATGCCCGGCGTTTTGCCGGATGACGTTTCGTGTCTGGCCTTTACGCGTCGCGCGTCAGGCCCTGGATCATCGACTTTTGGCGTTCGTCTTCTTTCTCGATGAACGACTTGGCGCTGTCGTAGCTGCGGTGCAATTCGATCATCCGCGACATCTCCATGATCGGCTCGACGTTCGAACCTTCCAGCGAGCCCTGGATAATGTCCGGGGCGGCGATGTCGGTCGGCGGATTTTGCGAGGTGAACATGGCGCCCGAGGTGCGCTGCATGTCCTGCGGGTTGTCGAACCGGACGACCCGGATTTTCCCTAGTTGCCCGTTTTCCGTGGACAACGTGCCATCGCGGGCGACGTTGATCTGGGAGTCGTTGGGGCTGAGGATGATCGGCTGACCGCCCGAGGCCATCAGGGCATGGCCCTGCTGGTTGACGATCTGGCCGGTGGTATCCAACCGGAACTGACCGTTTCGGGTGTAATATTCCTGCCCTTGGGCGTCGCGGACGACGAAGAAGCCGTCGTTGCGGATCGCCAGGTCGAGCGGGTTGCCCGTGGTTTCAATGGCGCCGTCAGAGACGTCGATCCGGGTCGCGATGTCACGCGTATAAGTCAGGTTGGGGCTGATAAGCCGTTCGCCGCCTTTGCTCTTAACGACGTGCTCGACGAACATCATCTGGCTCGACTTGTAGCCATTGGTGCTCATGTTCGCGAGATTGTTCGCGACAATCTCTAGCTGCCGTTTGAGCGCACCTTGGCGCGAAGCGGCAATAACCGCTGAGGTTTCCATCTGATTTTTCCCGTTCTATTCGTTCTCTTCCGGCGTGGCCCCTTATGTTTTTTATCGGGGCCTTCATCCGAAAGGCAGTTCAGATACTTCTGCGCCAACTGTTGCAGCGACCGTGCCAGTTTTTCAAATCATTGAAAAACAACGATTATTTAAATTATCGGGCCGGTTTGAACCGGGAAAAACAGGGTTTTCATGCAGGGATTGCCGGGCAGTTTCTGCCTAGAGGCGGGCCGATTGCGGCAAACTGGGGCGGTTTGATATGATGGTGCGAAAGCGACCGGCCGATGGCTGTATCGGCAGGTTGTCTTTATTTCCGCCTCAACGACTTGTTAACGACCTGAATCTAATGTTTCCGGACGTAAGATTTCAGGACGTTAGGAAACGGTTGCCCAAAACATGGCTGACGACGATCTCGAAAATGAAGAAGTCGGCGGTGCGGACGACGACGGCGAAGAAGGTGGTGCTTCCGACGGTGCCTCAAAAGGCAAAAAGAAGAAGCTCATTATCATCGTTGCCGTTCTGCTGCTGGTCGTAGGCGGCGCGGCTGCCGCGTTCTTCACCGGGCTGTTGGAGCCGGTCCTGTCCATGATCACGGGCAAGGACGGCGGGTCCCATGCCGAGTCCGGCGAAATGGCCGAGGGCGTCGGCCTATTCCACGACCTGCCGGAAGTGTTGGTCAACCTGAATACCTCGGGCCGTAAATCGCAGTTTCTGAAGATGAAGGTCTCGCTCGAAGTGACCAACGAGCAGGACAAACTGATCATCGATGCGGTCAAGGACCGGGTGATGGATAACTTCCAGGTCTATCTGCGGGAACTGCGGATCGAGGATTTGCAGGGCTCCGCCGGGATGTACCGCCTGCGCGAGGAATTGCTGCGGCGGGTGCGGGCGGCGACGGCGCCGGCCCACGTCAAGGACGTCCTGTTCAAGGAAATGCTGGTTCAGTAGGTTTATGGCACGCAGGGGATGTGACGGATGACTTGTCCGGCTGACGAAGATCAAGACGCGATGGCTGCCGAATGGGAAGCCGCCCTGGCCGGTGACGGCGGCGGTGACGGCGGCGGCGGTGGCGGCGACGAGCAGGACGAACTGGCCGCCGAATGGGAAGCCATGATGGGCGGCGGCGGCGGTGACGGCGGCGCCTCGACCGATGTCGGTATGTCGGCCCCCGAAGCGACCCGCGTCCTGAACCAGGACGAAATCGACAGCCTGCTGGGTTTTGACGACAGCCACGAGGAAGGCGCCGAGAAATCGGGCATCCAGGCGATCCTGTCGTCGGCGCTGGTTTCCTACGAACGTCTGCCGATGCTTGAGGTCGTGTTCGACCGCCTCGTCCGTCTGATGTCGACCAGCCTGCGTAACTTTACCTCGGACAACGTCGAAGTCTCGCTCGACAACATCGCGTCCATTCGCTTCGGCGATTATCTGAACTCGATCCCCCTGCCGGCCATGCTCAGCGTGTTCAAGGCCGAGGAATGGGACAACTTCGGCCTGATCACGGTCGACTCGTCGCTGATCTATTCGATCGTCGACGTGTTGTTGGGCGGTCGTCGCGGTACGGCGGCGATGCGTATCGAAGGGCGCCCGTATACGACCATTGAACGCTCGCTGGTCGAACGAATGATTCACGTCATGCTGACCGACCTGTCGGCGGCGTTCGAACCGCTCAGCCCGGTGACGTTCCGGTTTGATCGACTGGAGACCAACCCCCGGTTCGCGACCATTTCGCGCCCGTCGAACGCGGCCATCGTGACGCGCCTGCGCATCGACATGGAAGACCGTGGCGGGCGTCTGGAACTGTTGCTGCCTTACGCGACCCTGGAACCTGTCCGTGAACTGCTGCTGCAGATGTTCATGGGTGAAAAGTTCGGTCGTGACTCGATTTGGGAAACCCACCTGGCTGAAGAACTGTGGATGACCGAGGTCGACCTGGAAGCCGTTATCGACCAGCAGGTCGTCAGCCTGCAAAAGGTGTTCGAGCTTCAGGAAGGCTCGCAAATGATGCTCAATGCCACGCCGGACAGCCCGGTGATGTTGTCTTGCGGCAACGTGCCTTTGTATATCGGCCGGATGGGGCGCAAGGGCGGCCGTATCGCGGTTCGGATCGAAGACCGCATCGACCGCGCGCCCAAGACGTCCTGATCCGGCGAGCCTGCGATTTCACTTCCCGGTTAGCAATTCGTTCAGAAACCGGGGGGTAAACTGAGCACAGTGATCAACCCCGATTTCGCCATCTAGTCGACGCGGATGGGCGGAATAAGACCAGGGGACGGAGAGACAAGACGTGGCTTTTACCTTTTCCCTGACGCTTGAAATCGTGCTGGCCCTGCTGTTGGTCGTCATGATCTGGTATTCGGTGATCCTTAACCGGCGCTTGACCCGTTTCCGCGGAAACCGCGAGCAGATGGAGAAACTGGCCGCGACGTTCAACGACGCGACCACCCGCGCCACGGCAAGCATCGGCGACCTGCGGATCGCCTCGGATGCGTTGCAGGATCAACTTGCCAAAGCTGAAAGCCTGCGTGACGACTTGGTCTTCCTGGTCGATCGCGGCACCATTGCCGCCGACCGGTTGGAAGAAAACGTGCGTATGGCGCGGGACGAACATGGCGCCGCCGCCGGCGGTGTCGAAACGGCCGATCCGCTGGAAGCGGTGGAACCGGCCCGCCCGCGGACGGCCCCGAAGGTCGCGAGCCCGCGCGCTGCGGTCGCCGATGAAGACGAAAAACCGGCTTCGACCCCACGTTCCGAAGCCGAACGCGCCTTGCTGAAAGCCATTCGCTCGGCCAATTAAGGCCTGGGCATCACCCTGGAATGGCCCTTGGGATGGCATTGGGCCCCGGATGAGCGGGGCGGACATGGAACCGACGGACGCTTGAATGAACCCCTTTAGCAAATTCCGCTTTCTGCCGGTGACGATCTTCGTGGCGTCGATGTTGCTGACCGTCAAAATCGGCGACATCTGGACCAGCGTGGACGGCCTGACCAATAACGCCATTCAGGTTGCTGGCGCCGAGGCGCAGACCGAAACGCCCCCGACCACGCCGCAGGCCGCCGGTGGAGCTGCCCCCGGTGCGGCGCCTGCTGCGGCATTGCCCCCGGCTGGGGAACAGGCCTCTGCGCCCGCCGGTGCGGCGGCTGGCGCTGCCGCCCCCGTTGGCGACCCGGCCCAATCCAAGTTGCTGACCGAAGACCCGACCTTGCTGACGCCTCAGGAAATCGACCTGTTGCAGCGCTTGGCCGACCGCCGCCGCGAGATCGACGCGCGGGAACAGGAAATGCGGGTTCGTCAGGGAATGCTGGCCGCCGCCGAGGCCCGGATCGATCGCAAGATTGCCGAATTGAAGGACCTGCAAGGCGAAATCGATAGCCGAATCAAGGTGTTCGACAAGCAGCAGGAAACCAAGATGGAAAGCTTGGTCAAGATCTATGAAAACATGAAGCCGAAGGATGCGGCCCGGATTTTCGAAGATCTCGAGATGGATACCCTGCTGGAAGTGGCCCAGCGCATGAAAGAACGCAAACTGGCTCCTGTCATGGCCAAGATGAACCCGGAAAAGGCCCGCGAAGTCACGGTGCAGTTGCGCGATCTGCGTTCCTTGCCGCGTGATGGCCTGGATAAAGGTAATTAGTCCAATTTTTGGCTATGACCTTGGGCCTAGTAGGGCTAAAAACGCTTGCCCTGCGGAATGCCTTGAATAAACTGCATTTTGCTGAGGTTATAATCATAATCCCCTGCGCAAAGCACGGAGTAAACGATGGCTGTCGACCTGAATATGAACGTCCTGATCGTGGATGACTACCAAACCATGCTCAGGATTCTGCGCAACCTTTTGCGTCAGTTGAATTTCAAGAACATTGATGAAGCTTCTGACGGCTCGGAAGCGCTGAAAAAGCTGCGGTCGAAGTCTTTCGGCCTGGTCATCTCCGACTGGAACATGGAGCCGATGACGGGCATTCAGTTGCTGCGCGAAGTCCGCGCCGACGAAAAGCTGAAGCACATCCCGTTCATCATGATCACCGCGGAAAGTAAGTCCGAGAACGTGATCGCGGCCAAAGAGGCGGGCGTTTCGAACTATATCGTGAAGCCGTTTAACGCCGAAACGCTCAAGGGCAAGCTGGTCAGCGTCCTCGGCGAGTTCTGAGGAGACTGTTATGGCGCAAGACTCGGTCGATCCCGAGTTGGCCGCTCGTCTCCAGGAGCTGGGGCGGGCCCCTGGCGACACGGTCAATGTGACGGAAATCGCCGACGTGGTGGAAGCGATCCTTTCCACCATGCAGGGCGATCTGTCGGCTGTGGACGTCCGGCTCTATGAAGAGCTTGAAAGCCTGTCCCGCTTTATTTCCGAAGCTAAATCGGACATTGCGGCCCTGCGCCCCGACGAAGTGAAAGACGAGTTCCTGCCCAAGGCGGCGGACGAGTTGGACGCCATCGTCGAGGCCACCGCCGACGCCACCAATTCGATCATGGACGCCGTCAGTGAGATCGAGGACGTGATGTCGAAGCTGAAAGGCAAAAACGCCGATCAGCTGATGGATGCCACGACCAAAATCTATGAAGCCTGCGGCTTTCAGGACATCACGGGCCAGCGCATTACCAAGGTAGTCGGTGCCTTGCACCATATCGAGGAAAAGGTCGACGCCCTGTTGACCGCGTTCGGCGATGAAATCGCCAAGTACAAGGCGGCAAACCCGAAAGCCGAGCCCGAGCCGGAAGAGCAAAAGCCGTCGGACGAAGACCTTCTGCATGGCCCGCAGATGAAAGAGCAGGCCATGTCGCAGGACGATATCGACGCTTTGTTGAACAGTTTCGACTGAACCGGCGCCTTAATTTCCCCTGTTTTGGTAAGGCCCCGTTTACCAGGATTCTGTTAGACTCCCGGTCATGGCTGAACGCACATTCCTAACGCCCATATCGGATAGCGCACGCGGACCCAACACGCCCGCGTTGTTCCTGTCGCTGTTCCTGCTTGTCTTGGCGTTTTTCATCCTGTTGGTCACCATTTCCACGTTGGAAGAGGTCAAGACCAAGTCGGTGATGGACAGCCTGACGTCGACCTTCACGTCGATCGTTCCGCCGTCGACCGACCCGACCCGCTTCAAATCCAAGGAAGGCGATCTTGTCGCCGGTCAGCAGTACCAGGAAACGGTCACTGACATTTTCGCGGCCGCTTTGCAGGTCGCCAAGGTCAAGGTCGTGCATCCGGGACGCCTGATGCAGGTGCAAATTCCGGCGAATACCTTGTTTGTCGAGGGCGAGGCGCGGATTCAGGCCAATCAGTTCGAATTGCTGGACAGGATCGTCGCCGCCGCCAGCGGACGCCCGCCCGGATTGCGGTTCGATCTGGAATTCGTGATCGGGACGCGGGTGCGCGACGACGGCGGCCTGCCACAGTCGCAAACCCTGGAATTGGCCCGCGCCGGGGCGTTTGCCCGTGAAATGTCGCAGCGCGGCCTGCCGCCTGACAGCATCGCCATCGGCATCGAGCCGGGTGACCCCAACGACGTGACGATGTGGTTCCATATCCGCCGTGAATCCGAAACCCGCCTGCGTTTCCAGGCGGATGAAGACCGCAGCGGTCAGGAATAGGGGGGGCGGTTGAGATGCTGATGCCCCGCCGCTCGGAAAGCGAGATGGAACGCGATCACAAGGCGTCGCAGATGTGGCTGATGACCTTTACCGATCTGGTTTCGCTGATGCTGACGTTTTTCGTGATGTTGTTTTCCATGTCGAACGTCAAGCTCGACCGGTGGGAAAACGTGATCGATTCCCTGTCGCAAAGTTTGGCCCCGGAACAGGTGAAAACGCCCATTTCCTCGACCGCGACGCACAACATCGCGACGGTGTTCCGTAAACGCGCCATTAACCTGGATTATCTATCTTCCGTGCTGCGGGAAAAGATGGATAACGATGAATTGCTTAAGCAAACGCAATTCATGCGGTTGGAGGACAGATTGGTCCTGGCACTGCCTGGGGATTTGTTGTTCGAAGCGGGACGCGCGGTCATGACGGATCGCGCGCGCGATGCCTTGTTCCGATTGGGCGGGATCCTCAGCACCATCGCCAACCAATTGGGTGTGAACGGCCATTCGGATCCGTCGCCCGTATCCGGCGGCGACTATGCATCGAATTGGGAATTGTCGACCGCCCGCGCCGCCGCCGTGGCCAACCAGCTGCGGGCTGCGGGGTATCAGGAACCGATCGTCGCTTTCGGGTATTCCGATAGCCGATATGCCCAGCTGCCGCCGATGCCCGACGATAAACGCCGCCTGATGGGGCGACGTGTCGATATCGTGGTCTTCCCGACCTCCGGGGGGCTGCAATGATCCGCTTTATCCGCCGCCTCACCATCGCCCTTTCCCTGGTCGCCCTGTTGGGCGTCGCCGGTGCTGTTGCCGTCCAGGCCCAGGACGCGCCCTCGATCAACGTGCGTGCCGGTGCGCATGCGACCTTTACCCGCGTCGTATTCGATTGGCCTCGGCGCGTGCCGTACAAGATCGCCAAGGATGGCGGCTTGGTGACGATCACATTCGAAGCCCCGGCCAAAATCGACGACGCCGATATCAATAGCCGTCCGCCGTTGTTCGTCGGCGGATTGCGGTCCGCGTCTGCGGGTGGCCGTACGGTCGCGGTGATCTCGGTGCCGCCGCGGTCCACCGTGCGTGACTTCTATGCCGGGACGAAAATCGCCATCGACGTGAGCGAGCCGTCACCTTGGCAGGAGCCGGTCAAGGTTCCGGCCACGGTCACCGTCCCGGGGGCATCTCAACCGGTTCAGGCCGAGAAGCCGGCCCCGGCGGCCAAGGCTGCCGGCGATGTTCCGCCGGTCGCCACCGCCCCGGCAAAACCCGCCGTTGCTTCGGCCCCGCTTGCGGCCCCGGCCAAGCCGACGCAACCCGCCAGCGGCGCCGAGGGCGCCACCCGCGCCGCGCGTCAATTGCCGCAAGGGCAGGCCACACCCAATCGGCCGGTCAGCCTGACGCCGCCGGCCAAGACCGATACGACGCAGCAACAGGCTCCGGCGTCGCGTCAGCCTGCTGGCCAACAGACGGCGACGGCCCAGGCGTCGGGACAGGCGCCCACCGCTGCCGCCGCGCAACAAGCCCCGGCCGGACCGGCCCCGAACGCGCAACTGTCCGTCGCCAAAAGCGATGGCGGCACGGTCAGCCTGCGGTTCGATTGGAGCGAGCCGGTTGCCGCCGCGGCTTTCCGGCGCAACGGTTTTCTGTGGCTGATTTTCGACAAACGGACCAACGTCAATATCCCGGCGCTGCAGGAAGCGGGCGGTGAGGTGATTTCCAGTCTACAGCAGGTCTATATCCCCCAGGCCACCGTGCTTCGGATGACCACGCCGAAGGATATCAATCCGTCGATGCGGCGGGATGGCCTGGCTTGGTTGGTCGATTTCCGGGCCCAGGAAGGAACGCCGAAAATCCCGTTGGAGGTCCAGGCCCAGCCGGACTCGCCGATCGGCGCGCGCATCTTCCTGCCGTTGCCCGAGCCTGGAAAGGTCATTCCGCTGACCGACCCGATCGTCGGCGACAACTTGATCATCGTGCCGGGTATCCCCCTGGGCCATGGCGTGGCCGGGACCTATGCCTATCCCCAGGTCGAAGTTCTTCCTTCGATCCAGGGCGTCGTCGTTTCGCCGCGCATCGATGATGTGCGGGTTCGCGCACTCCGCCAGGGTGTGGAAATCGCGAGTGCCGCGCCGACGTCGCCGCTGCGGTTTTCGCCGGTATCCAAGGAAATGGCGGCAAGTGCCCGAATGGCGGCGATGCGGCCGCTGGCGCGTATTCTGGACCTGGAGAAATGGGACACGCCGAACGAGGCGGCGATCCTGCATACCCGTGCCCTGTTGGAACAGGCAATTGCCGTCGCGCCTAAGAACGGCCAGCAGGAAGCCCGCATGAACCTGGCCCGGTTCTATTTCGCGAATGCCTTCGCGGCCGAGGCGCTTGGGGTTTTGGCCCGGGTCGTCGCCGTCGATCCGGCCATGGCGCAGGATCGGGAATGGCTGCTGCTTCACGGTGGGGCCGAATACCTGATGGGACGGATGAAGCTTGCGGACAAGGATCTTTATCAGCCGGTCCTGAACGGCAGCGACGAAGGCGAATTCTGGCGCGCCATCGTTCAGGCGGGCAATGGCGATTTGAACGGCGCCTCCATTGAATTGCGCCGCTCCGGGCCGATTGCCCGGCCGTACCCGCGCGCCTTGCGGTTCAAACTGCTGACCGTTGTCGCCGAGGCGGTGGTCGAAATCGGAGACGTGCGGACGGCGGAGACGATGATCTCGACCCTATTGGCGGACAACTTGGATGCCGCGCAGGAAGCGCAGGTCAAATTCGTTCAGGGCCGTTTGGCCGAGTTGGAAGGTGATTTCGACGGGGCCATCACCCTATGGGAAGACGTCATGGACAGCCCCGATCGGCTGGCCCGGTTCCGGGCGGCGCGCACGCGGGCCGAATTACTGCTGCGCTTGGATCGGATCACCAAACGGGAGGCGACCGAGGACCTGGAACGCCAGCGTTTTGCCTGGCGCGGCGACAATCGCGAATTCGATTTGCTGCGGCGGCTCGGTGCTTTGTATCTGGAGCAGGACAAGTATCGCGAAGCGCTTCAGACCCTGCGTCAGGCGGCGACGCATTTCCGCGATCATCCGGATGCCAAGGCGGTCACCAAGTTGATGTCGGATACGTTCAACGACCTGTATCTGAACAACAAGGCAGACGTTTTGCCGCCGGTGATGGCGATTGCAATCTATGAAGAGTTCAAGGAACTGACCCCGGCTGGGGCACTTGGCGACAAGATGATCCAGAATTTGGCCGATCGCTTGGTTGGGGTGGACCTGTTGGACCAGGCCGCGGCGTTGCTCGACGGACAGATCAAATATCGCCTACAAGGGTCGGAGAAGGCGCGGGTCGGTGCGCGGCTGGCCCTGATTCACCTGTTGGAGCAGAAGTACAAGGACGCCGAACAGGCGATCCGCACGACGGCGGGGCCGGGACTGTCGCCGGAGCTGACGCAGCAGCGAAATCACCTGCTGGTGCAGGCTTTGATGAATCAGCAGCGCTACGCCGACGCCTTGGCCGTGATTGAGAAAGACGAAAGCCTGGATGGTGAGTTGCTGCGCTCGGAAGTCTATTGGACGATGGGCGATTGGAACGAAGCCGCGCAGGCGTTGCAGCGTTTGGTCGTGGACAGCGGCATCCAACGGGGGCAGTCGCTGGATCCGAAACAGGCGCGCTATATGCTCAATCTGGCGACCGCCATGACGCTCAGCGGCAACGAACGGGGCCTTGCCCGCGTTCGGGCAAACTTCGGCGCCGCCATGGACCAGACCGAATTCGCGAAGGCGTTCGATTTGATCGCGGCGCGCCCGGCGGCCGGGTTGATTTCGCCCGAAAGCGTCGATGCCCGGGTCGCCGTGGCGCAGAACTTCAAAAGCTTCCTGACCGCCTATCGCGAGCGGTTGGAGAAAAACCCGCTGAGTGCGATCAATTAAGCTCTTTTAGATCGGACCGGTGTATTCGCCCCGGGCCGGATAGTTCTTCTCGATCGCGAAATCCAAGGCGGCGACCAGTTCCGAGAAATGCGGGCGGACGAACGGCATCGTCTGGACCGAGCCGTAGTACAGGGTCTGTTCCGGGGTGACCATGAACAGGCCCGGTTCGGCGAACAGGGCCGGTTCTTCGATCCCGATCGAGGTCTTGCCCCGCGAGGTCGAAATGAACAATCCCCATTCCTTGGCTTTGGCCAGGCTCATGCCGTAGCCGATGCGCAGTTCCTTGGCGTTGATCTTTTCCGCCATCCCTTTGCCCCGTTCCTGGTCATCGGTCGAGACACCGATTGTGCCGACGCCGCGCTTGGCGAACTCGGGCGTCAGCTTTTCCAGTTCAGTCAGGTAATTGGCGCAAATCGGGCAATGCAGACCCCGATAGAAACAGATGACTGTGCCGCGTTCCGATGTTTCGGCGGACAGGTCGAAGGTTTGGCCGCCGGCGGTCTCGAGCACGAGGTCCGGCGTTTTTTGGCGTGGCATGAGCATGTGAAGTCACTCCCGATGAAAACGATCTGAGGTTCAAATTGGTGATGGCCTTCACGGTAACAGTAGTTATAATCGCCAAAATCCAAATTATCAGATTAAAACACCCGGTGATCCCATGGCAGAGCGTTACGACCGTTTATCCGCGTTGATCAGCCGGTTCGACCTTAGGGTCGTCCGCGTTCCCTTAGGTGAAGGCAATATGGCGGTGTTCGCCTGCGCCGACAGTAATGCGCCGATCCGTGTGGAAATGCGGATGCGGGGCGGCATTCCCACGGCGGGGCCGGGCGAAAGACCGCTTGTCGCCTGCGCGATCGATTGGGGCGGCGGGGCCAATCCGCTGATGGCGGCTTTGCCGGCGGTCGTCTCGCTGCCGGTGCATAATGCCGAAACGCGGGCGTTGCTGGACGTGTTCCTGGTCGAAGCCGAGGCCCGGCGCTGCGGTTCCGACAAGGTGTTGGAACGCCTGGCCGAAATCCTGGTCATCCGCCTGATGCGCCAACAGATCGAAATCGGCGCCGCCGAGCCTGGCGTTTTGGCCGGCTTGGCCGACCCACGGTTGTCTCGTGCCGTCGTCGCCATTCATGAAGATCCAGGCCGGAACTGGTCCAATGCCGATCTGGCCATTGCCGCAGGCATGTCGTTGTCCCGCTTCGCCGATGCCTTTCGCGCCGTTCTGGGCGAGACGCCGCAGGGCTATCTGCGGCGTTGGCGCATGACCTTGGCCCGCCAGGACATGGACCGTGGGGCGCGGGTTCAAACCGTGGCCCGGCGCTACGGTTACGCTAGTTCCGAGGCCTTGGCCCGCGCCTTTCATCGCCAGTTCGGCGTTAATCCGACGGACATGCGCCGCGCCAGCTGACGCGGCGGCTCACAACGCCTGCGGTTTAGAACGCCTGCGGTTTAGAAGGCAATCGCGGCCTGAGCTTCGGCGGCTTCCTCGGCCGTCCATTGACGGACCGGGGTCGGCGGACGCCCGCCGGCCAGCGGCAGGAACGTGCCTTGGCCGGGTTCGTTCAGGACCACGCTGCCCTGCGGGGTGATGACCTGAATAGCACCGTCCTGAATCTGGAAGCCATAATGGGGCCGGCCGGGCGGCATGCCGACGGTCAATTCGCCGCCGAGGAAGTCCGTGCCGCGAATGCCGATCGTCGCGGTCGGCGTGCCGAACGTGACCTGCGACGGGCTGGTCTTGCCGATGGCGCCCGAGGTGTAGCGGAACACGCCGACGACCATGACCAGGGCCTGATGGCCGATCTCGGGGCCTTTGGCGGTAGGTGTGAATACCAAGTCGTCGATGGCGACCTCGGCTTTTTCACCCAGGGTCAGGGACGAGCCATCGGCGAAACGAACCAATAGGCGCGCATCCGGGCCGGTTTTGACGCGATCCCCGACAAATACCGTGCCGCCGACCGCAAGGCCGGCAGTGCTGCCGTCCAAGGTCCGCGAGGCGTCACCCTTAAGGCGTTCGACGGTTCCGGCCATTTGCTGCGCCATGGCCGGCAGGGACGTGAATATCAAAAAGGCCGCGAACAGGGCGGCCTTGATTGCTTTGATGAACATTGAAATAGCTAAAGCCTCTTTCTCTGCATCCAGTGTTGTGCAGATCATACAGGCAAAAGGGGGCGTCGGCTATCCCGCCCCGAAGCTCTTCACCAGCGAGCCGACCGTCATGTACCAACCATCGACCAAGACGAAGAAGATGATCTTGAAGGGCAGGGCGATGATCACCGGCGGCAGCATCATCATCCCCATGGACATCAGAACCGAGGCGACGACCATGTCGATGATCAGGAACGGCACGAACAGAAGGAAGCCGATTTCGAACGCGCGGCGCAGTTCGGAAATCATATAAGCCGGGATCAGGACCCGCATCGGCATTTCCTTGCGGGCTTCTTCGTCGGGGATTCGGGCGATCTGGGTGAACAGCAACAGGTCGCGTTCGCGGACCTGACGCATCATGAAATCCCGGAACGGCACGATGGCCCGATTGAAGCCTTCGAATTCTTCCATATCACCCTGGATGACCGGGTTGATCCCTGTCTCCCAAGCTTTCTCGAATGTCGGCTGCATGATGAACAGAGTCAGGAACAGGGCCAGGCCGACCAGAACCTGATTGGGCGGCGTCTGCTGCGTGCCCATGGCGGTTCGCAGGAACGACAGCACCACAGTAATGCGCACGAACGAGGTGACCATGATCAGAATCGACGGCGCGACGCTCAGCACCGTGATCAACAGCACCATCTGAATGATGCGGCCGGTGGTGTCGCCCCCTTGTTCGCCCAGATCGAGGGAGATCGTCTGCGCCATGGCCGGGTCGCTCAACAGCATCAGACCGAGGTAGATCGCCCAGGCGACGCCGAGCACGGCCAGAACCATGATCAGCGGATGGGCGAGCGGATTGCGTTTGCGGCGCGTAAATATCCGCTTCGTTTGCAAGGCGGCGGTCATTTCGGCGTCTCCCCCTTATCAAGCGCCGTCGGCGTGGCATCGGCCAATACCTGACTGAATTCCGGCGTTGCCGGGGCCTGGATGCCGGTCTCGATCACCAATTCAGAGGTTGGCCCGACCATCAGCAAATGTTCCGTATCGTCGCGGCGCACCAGGATCAGGCGGCGACGCCCGTCCAGGGGGCTGACCTCGACCACTTTCAATCGGCGTCCGTCCGCGCGCTTGATGGCGGCCGTGGGAAAGCCCCATCCGGCGCGCCGCGCCAGGGCGGCGAACAAGGCGATCAGCCCGATGACGAAAGCCAGGGCTAGAACAAAGCGGAGGTAGCCATCCCATTCCATGGCGTCAGTCCTTACCCTGTTCTTCGTGGTCGTCGTCATCGGCGGGTAGGCCCGCGCCGTTGCGAATATCGGCTTCCAGAAGGTTGAGGTCGGCAACCATCTTTTCCAGACGTTTGCGAACCGCGTTCGGATCGTCCAAATGCGGCATCAGGTCGCGCACCTGAACGCAAAGATCGGCGACCTGTTCGCCGATCGGCGTCATGTCCATCAAATCGCCACCGGCCAAGGCCCGCCGCGAATTGCGGATCATGGTCTCGACATCGTCCATCGAGGATTCCAGGGCGGCGAGGGCTTGATCCGGCGCGGTCATTCCGGGATGTCTCCCATCCATTGGCGGACGATGTCTTCGCGGGTCTTTCCGTCCAGGTCGTCGGCGCCGTTGGCGCGGTACAGATAGATCAGGATTTCCGCGACGGCGGCGAAAGCCTCGACGGGGATTTCCTCTTCCATGTCGATGGTCGTCAGGAGCTGCGCCAGGTCTGCGTCTTCGCGCACCTTGACGCCGTTGGCGAAAGCCAACTGCAGAATCTGTTCGGCAACGCGTCCGCGTCCGCCCGCGACCACGGTCGGGGCCTTGCCGGGCACGGTGCTTTCGGCAAGCGCCACGGCAATCGCATCCTTGGCATCCGGGATGCGTTGGATGTTGCCCGGTTCGCGGTCCTCGCCGATCACATGGTCCGTGCCGGTCGGATGTTTCGGGTTGTTCGCGTTCACGCCAGGTGCCCCATCGGATTGGCATTGCCCCGCGGCAAGTCGCCCATAAGTGGGCAAGAATTGCCGGATTCGTCCGATGTTAACGTCAGGCGGTTTAACAAATCCTTACGGCCCGGGGCGGTTTCCAGCGTTGAATCAGTCAGTTACGGCGGAATCGCGGGGCCATGCCGGTGGCAGGGTTGTTTAAGAGGTTGTTAACGAACCCGGCAGATAATGCCTAGCAGGACGGTTTCAGCCCATTTGCACCAGGGCCGGAGCCAGGGGACAACCGCCGGTTTCGGCAAAACAGGGGCCGCATGCAAGATGGATTTGACCCTCTTCGCAGCTGTTAAGAAACGCCTCAACTGGCTTGGCCAGCGCCAGGAGGTTCTGGCTCAGAACATCTCCAATTCCGATACCCCGGATTTTAAGGCGAAGGACCTCAAGCCGTACGAATTCCGCGAGCTTCTGCGCAAGGAATCGGCGCAGTTGAACATGACGACGACGACCGCCGGACAGCTTGGCGGCCGCCGCAAGCGGATCCGCGACTTCTTCGTCGAAGAACCGCGCCATCCCTACGAAACGGCGCCCAACGGCAACTCGGTCGTGTTGGAAGAGCAGATGGGCAAGGTCTCGGAGACCCAGACCTCGCACAAGCTGACGACGCAACTCTACAAAAAGCATCTGGCGATGCTGAGAACGGCGAGCAGCTCGCGTTAATCGCGGAGCGCCACCGGAATACGGAAAACGGGCCCAACGGTCCCCAGGCGAGCCTGGAACGGGAAAGTGCGACAGAACGTCGTCCCAATAAATACAACCGGACCCGGGCGAAACCCGGGCCGGGCCGATTAACGAGGAGGCGAATGCCCCGATGGACGACATTATCAAGACCATTCGCATTTCCAGCGCCGGGATGCGCGTTCAGGGAACCCGCCTGCGGGTGATTTCCCAGAACATCGCCAACGCGGACAGCCTTCCTCAGCGTCCGGGCGAAAACCCGTATCGGCGCAAGCTCGTGACCTTCAAGAACGAGTTGGACAAATCCGTCGGCGTGGACACGGTGCGGGTGCACCGCCTGCACAAGGACATGTCGGACTTCAATAAGAAGTACGATCCGTCCCACCCCGCCGCGGACAAGGACGGCTACGTCCTGACGCCCAACGTCAACACCATGATCGAGATGATGGACATGCGCGAAGCGCAGCGGTCCTACGAAGCGAACCTGAACCTGATTCGGTCGTCGAAATCCATGCTGAACAGCGTGATCGACGTCCTGGGTGCAAACTGACGCACTGGTCGCACTGATACTGACGGTCCCAACGAGGACCGGGCCCAGCGGGCCTAGAACGGGAGCATAACGATGACGACCACCTCCGCCGACTTCAACATTCACCAGGCCCTCAATGCCTATCAGCGTACCGCCCGCCAGATGGTGGCCGGCACGCAGAAAGCCGAAACCGGAGCGGTCGCCCAAGGCCAGGAAGAATTTGGCGATCTGGTCCGCAATGCCATCCAGGAAGCGCGCAAAATCGGCGAGCAATCCGAAAAGATGTCGATTGCCGCGATCAACGACCGCGCCGACATCACCCAGGTCGTGACCGCCGTGGCCGAGGCAGAATTGACCTTGCAGACGGTGGTCAACGTTCGCGATAAGGTTCTGGAAGCCTACAAAGATATCATCCGCATGCCGGTCTGATTTCCCGCGGTTCTGCGGGGCGGGGGCAATGCCATGAGCGAAATGCCATGAACGAAATGGAAGTCGTCGATATCGGCCGCGACGCCATGTGGGTCGTGATCAAGGTCGCCGGCCCCATCATGTTCCTGGGCCTGATCAGCGGTTTGATCATCGCCTTGTTCCAGGCATTGACCACGATCCAGGAAATGACCCTGACCTTCGTGCCGAAAATCATCGTGATCTTCATCGCCATCGTCGTCCTGCTGCCGTTCATGATCGAAACGGTCTCAGCCTTCGCCAACGGCCTGTTCGACCGAATATCGTCGATGTAGGCGGGCAGGGGGCGCCGGGCGATGTTGGAAGAACTTCTCAAGGTCAATATCTTCGCATTCTTGCTGATCATGGCCCGCGTCGGGGCGATGATCTCGATCCTGCCGGGTATCGCGGCGGCCTACGTCAGCGCCCGATTCCGGATCGTCTTTGCTTTTCTGGTCTCATTGGTGATGACACCGGTCCTGGCCGATAACCTGCCGGGGCCGCCGGAAAGCACCTGGATCCTGTTCCTTTTGCTGGCGGGCGAGATCGTGGTCGGCGTCTTCCTGGGCGCGATCGCGGTCATTCTGGTGGCGTCGCTGCAAACCGCTGGCACCATGATCGCGCTGTTTTCATCCATGGCCAACGCCTTGATCCAGGATCCGATTTCGGAGCAGCAAAGCTCCGTCATCGCGAACTTTTTGACGGCGGCGGGGCTTGTGGTCATCTTCGCGACCGACAGCCATCATGTGTATTTCGCGGTGGTCGCGGATTCCTACAACCTGTTCGTTCCCGGCCAAGGCGTCGAGACAGGGGATATGGCGCTGATGCTGGCGCGGCGCGTCGGCGACAGCTTCGCCCTGGGTTTTCAGTTGTCGATTCCCTTCCTCGTGATCGCCATGGTCTATTACATCGGGCTTGGCGTGTTGGGCCGCCTGATGCCGCAGTTGCCGGTGTTTTTCTTTGGCTTGCCGATCCAGCTGACCATTCATTTGGCGGCTCTGATGATCGTGTTTTCGTCGATCATGCTAGTATTCCTCAGACACTTCCAAGAAGGGTACGCGGCGTTCCTGGGCTAGGTCCGGCGCGCGGCGATTGAGCGATGGCTGACGAAGACGACTCACAAAAAACAGAAGAGCCGACCCCGCGAAAACTATCGAAAGCGCGGGACGAAGGTCAGGTCGCCCAGTCGCAGGAAATCAAAAGCGGCTTGATCCTGTTGGGTGGCGCCGGGATGCTGATTTTCCTGGCCCCGGCCATGGCGCGGGATTTGACCATCATCGGTCAGCGTTTCATCGCGTCGTCCTATTCCATTCCGGTTGATTTCGAGCACCTGCGCCTGGTGATGTCCCAGGTGGTGATCGAGGTCGGGATCATCATGGCCCCGGCGATGGCGCTGTTCGTAGTGTTGGCGATCACCGCCAACGTGGGGCAGTTCGGTCTTTTGTGGTCGGTCAAGAAGATCACGCCCAAGCCCAGCAAGATCAGCCCCCTGAGCGGGTTCAAGCGTATCTTCTCGGCCCAGGGGATGATGGAATTCCTCAAGGGCATCCTGAAGCTGACCCTGGTGTCGTTCGTCGCCTTCGGCCTGGCGATCCCGATGCTGCACGATCTGGAAATGCTGCCCGCCGTTTCGACCGGCGAGGCCCTGCGCCGGATTCATGAAATCGCGATCATGATGGCCATGGCTTCGGTCGGTGTGATGGCCGTGATCGCGGCGCTCGATTACATCTATCAGCGCGCCAACTTCATGAAGCAGATGCGCATGTCGATGACCGAAATTAAGGAAGAACACAAACAGACGGACGGCGACCCCCAGGTCAAGGCGCGCATCCGGCAGATTCGCGCCGAACGCGCGCGCAAACGCATGATGGCGGCGGTCCCCAATGCCGATGTGGTGGTCACCAACCCGACCCACTTCGCCGTCGCCCTGGAATACAAGATGGAAACCATGCCGGCGCCCAAGGTCATCGCCAAGGGGCAGGACCTGGTCGCCCTGAAGATTCGCGAAATCGCCGAGGAACACGAAATCGCCATCGTCGAAAACCCGCCGTTGGCCCGGGCGCTCTACGCCTCTGTCGAATTGGACGAAGAAATTCCGCCCGAACATTTCAAGGCCGTGGCCGAGGTTATCGGCTACGTCATGCGGCTTAAGGGCAAGCTGGCCCGGTGATCCTTGCCGCCGGGACAGGGGAATTCGGATTTTGTCCCCAATTGGGCGACGCGACGAATTTCAAATCCGCGGGACTAATGCTAATCCTTTTGCCTGATGTGCGCCCGGCGGGCGTACTCCCGGAAACATGCCAGGTGCCTTGAACGACGCCATGAAGAAACGCATGCCCCAAGTCCTGAACATCGGTGCGGCCCTGTCCGGCGGGGCTGCGGGGCTGATGTTCGGGCTGGAAGCCCCCTGGGCGCCGCCGTTGGGCATCGCTTTGGCGGTCGGCACCATGGGCATGCTGGCCGGATCTTGGCGCGCCGGGCATCCCGGGGCCGTCAAGGAACGGGCCAGTGGCGGGGCCATGGCAGACCTGATTCGCATGGCCGCCGAAGAATCGGGCGAAGGATTGTTGGTCGCGACCTGGGATGGTGTCGGGATGTACGCCAACGAGGCCTTCCGGGAATTGTTCTTCATGGAAGGCGAAGGCGGCACCGCCGGTGCGTCCGACATCCTCGACCGGGTCGAGCGGGTGTTGGACGGGCAGGGCCGCTCGCGCGACGTATTCGCCAAGCTGCGCGCCGCGGCCGCCGAAGGCACGGCGGGCGGTAGCGAAGTGATCTGCCGCCGCCGCGACGGTAAGCCCGCATGGCGGCGTCTGCGGGTTGAGCCGTTCGGCGACGACGGCATCGGTGCCGGGGCCGGCGAAGGCACCGCGCGCTATGTTCAATGGCGGGTCGTCGACGTGACCGAGGACAAACGGCAAGCCGCGACCCGGCAGGCCGGGGAAGCCCGCCGCGCCGACCTGTTGGACGGCCTGCCCGTTGGGGTGTTCTCCGTCGATGGCCGGGGGCGGATCGTCTATGCCAACTCGTGCCTGGCCGGATGGCTGGGGGTTGAGCGTGCGGGCATGGGCGGGCGCTCGTTCGCCGATTTCGTGGTCTCGGCCAGCCCGATGCCGGGCAAGAACGGCGGTGACGCCAGCGAGGATTTGGACGACGGATTGGACAGCCATGGGCTAGTCACCCTGCGCGCCGCCGACGGGACGGAATTCACCGCGTCCTTGCTGCAGACCCACCGTGAAACCTCGGACGGCACGCTGGTTTATACCCGCTCGATCCTGTTGCGCGACATGGGCTGGCTCGACGACGGTGGCGATGCCGCAGGTGGCGGCAGCGCCCTCGGCCCGGCCAAGCGCCTGCGCTTCCTGTTCGACGACGCGCCGGTGGCCATTGCCTTGCTCGACGGACAGGGCAAGGTGATGGATTGCAACCGCGCCTTCCTGACTCTGGCCGGGGCGCACCGCGATTTGGTCGCGGGCCATCCCTTCGCCGAGCGCCTGTTGCCGGAAGACCGCGATGTCGTGGCCTCGGCCCTGTCCGACGTCATCATGGGCCGCACCCGCGCGACCCAGACGGAAATCCGCTTGGCCGCGCCCGGCGGGCGTCAGGCCGCGGCGACCCTGTTCGCCAGCCGGATGGAGGACGAAAAGGGTACGATCACCGGCCTGGTCCTGCACTTCATCGACACGACCGAGCAGAAGAACCTGGAAATGCAGTTCGCCCAGTCGCAGAAGATGCAGGCGGTGGGGCAGCTCGCGGGCGGCGTAGCGCACGATTTCAACAACCTGCTAACGGCGATGATCGGCTTTACCGATCTGCTGCTGGAACGGCACGGGCCGGGCGATCCGTCGTTCAACGACCTGCAGCAGATCAAACAGAACGCCCATCGGGCAACCAATCTGGTGCGCCAACTGCTGGCCTTTTCGCGCAAGCAGAACCTGGAGCCGGACCTGCTCGACCCCGAAGACGCCCTCAACGACCTGTCGAACCTGTTGCGGCGGCTGTTGGGCGAGACGGTCAAGCTCAAGCTCGAACACGAACGCGGGGCCGGGCGGATTCTCGCCGACCGGGGCCAGTTCGATCAGGTCATCATCAATCTTGCGGTCAACGCCCGTGACGCCATGCCCGACGGCGGGCCGCTTGTGATCCGCACCTTCCGCCGCGACCTGGAGCGGCCCCTGCAGCAATCGGGCGAGGTCATTCCCATCGGCTCCTACATGGTGGTCGAGGTCGAGGACAAGGGCACCGGCATCCCCAAGGACGTGCTGGATCGCATCTTCGAGCCCTTCTTCTCGACCAAGGAAGTGGGGCAGGGCACGGGGCTGGGTCTGTCGACCGTCTACGGCATCATTCATCAATCGGGCGGCTACGTGACCGTGGAAAGCAAGGTCGGCGCGGGCACGACCTTCCGCCTCCTCTTCCCCCGGGCCGAGGAGGAAGGCCGCGTCACCACCCGCGGCGGGGCGGCGCCCTCGGCGGCGGACCTATCGGCGGCGCAGGCCGCCAATGAAAAAGAGAAGGGCAAGACCAAAGCGGACAAGGCGCCGGAACTGCCCCTGTTCGAAGCCGATTTGACCGGCTCGGAAACCATTCTGCTGGTCGAAGACGAAGACGCCGTCCGCATGTTCGGCGCGCGGGCCCTGCGTAACAAGGGATACAAGGTGCTGGAGGCCCAGAACGGCGAGGCCGCGCTCGACGTCGTCAACGGCACGGCCACCAAGATCGACCTGATCGTCTCCGACGTCGTGATGCCGGGGATGGACGGCTACAACCTCGTCCGGACCTTGCGCGAGCGGATGCCGGAGGTAAAGGTCATCCTCATGTCCGGCTACGCCGAAGACGCTTTTCAGGACGAGATCGACAAGGACGACACCCTGCACTTCCTGCCCAAGCCGTTCACCCTCAAGACGCTGGTCGGGAAGGTGAAGGAGATCATCGTTTCCGACACGCTTTGACGATGCGGCTGCTTACCCCGAGTCTCTTGCCGCGGCATTAACCATAATCGTTAAGCATGCGATTCCCGACGTGTTTTTGATGGGAACGTCCTGTGAACAAACATCATTTTATATATAAAAAACAAAAGGATATAAAATGTGCTTGTCGATGAGAACAAAACACGTACATTGATGCCAATTGCAACGTTTCGACCGCTTGTGAAATAAGGGAGAGGTCAGATGGCTGACACGGCATTGCGTTTGGTGGAGAAAGACAACGTGGATAAGA
>CAXGUG010000019.1:0-49348 GCA_964012715.1 uncultured Rhodospirillaceae bacterium
CCTGCACGTTGTCGTGGCCGCGGAAGATGTTGGCGCCGCCGCCGGAACGGGCCGCGTTGCCAAGGGCCAGCTGCAACACGCAGTAGGCGCGCGTGTTGTTGTTACCGTTGGTGTGCTGGGTACCGCCCATGCACCACACGATGGTGCCGGGTCGGTTGTTGGCCAGCGAACGGGCGACGCGCTTCAACTGCGTGCCGGGAACACCGGTCACACGCTCGGTTTCGGCGGGATCCCACTTCTTCACCTCGGCGCGGATTTCATCCATGCCGTAGACACGCTGTTTGATGAACGTCTTGTCTTCCCAGCCGTTCTCGAACACGTGCCACAGAATGCCCCAGACCAGGGCAACGTCGGTGCCCGGACGGAAGCGCACGTATTCGTCGGCATGGGCGGCCGTGCGCGAGAAGCGCGGGTCGCAGACGATCAGCTCGGCGTTGTTCTGCTCTTTCGCCTTCAGGATGTGCTGCATGGCGACCGGATGGGCTTCGGCGGCGTTGGAGCCGATGAAGAACATCGCGCGGCTGTTGTGCATGTCGTTGTAGGAGTTCGTCATCGCACCGTAGCCCCAGGTGTTTGCAACACCCGCGACCGTGGTCGAGTGACAGATACGCGCCTGGTGGTCACCGTTGTTGGTGCCCCAGAAGGCATAGAACTTGCGGAACAGATAGGACTGTTCGTTGTTGAACTTGGCGGAGCCGAGCCAGTAAACGGAATCGGGGCCCGACGACTTGCGGATGTCGAGCATCTTGTCGCCGATTTCGTTGATGGCCTGATCCCAGCTGAGGCGCTTCCACTTACCGCCTTCGAGCTTCATCGGATACTTCAGACGGCGGTCGCCATGGGCGTGTTCACGCACCGATGCGCCTTTGGCGCAGTGCGAACCCAGGTTGAACGGGCTGTCGAAGCCAGGCTCCTGGCCGACCCACACGCCCTTGTCGACTTCGGCGATAACCGTGCAGCCGACGGAACAGTGCGTACAAACGGATTTGACTTGCGCCATACCCTTCGCTGCCATCGTCGCGGCTTCGGCCTTTTTGGCCAAGCCCAACGGAGCAGCGGACAGAAGCGCAGCGCCCCCGGCGGTGATTCCTGAACGCTTCAGGAACGTACGGCGGTCCATGGACCCACCGACGACACCGGCCAACGCCTGCTTCAAACGGGGGCCATTCGCAACCCCGTCGCTCTTTTTGGTGAGCATTAGGTGTCTCCCAATATTGAGAAGTTAATGTCGAACTAGAACCTTGCGAGGTCGTAGTACGTTTTTACGTGATCGGTTTCGCGATACCCCGAGGACTTCGGGCTATCGGAAACCACGGCCGCTTCGGCGGATTCCTGCGAAAGCACGACTGCGGCCACACCGGCGGCAGCGCCGGTGACCGTTGCTTTCTTAAGGAATTCCCGACGGCCGAGCTGCTGTTTGCGTTCGCTCATCGCGGTCTCCTAACAATGTGAATACGCGTACTTACACTTGCTGGGTACTAACGCGCCCGTTTTGGGTCTTGCTTTTGTCGCCGGGCCGAAACCCGGAAAATTTCGCTGTTCGCGCCGTCGCGCCGCCTAGTCGCCGAAACCAAAGGCGTCGCGCTCGACCTCCATGAACAGTCGTCCGATCGCGCCCACGGGCATGTACAGCACCGCCGACTTGGCTTTTTCCATGTCGGCGAAGAACCGCCCCGCCCAGGGCGCCATGTGTTTTTCGAAGAATGCCCGCTGTTTGGCCAGCGACGCCGGCTCACCGAACGCGCCGGTGATCAGGCCGTGCATGACCTCGCACAGGAACGCGATGTGGTCTTCCGGATCGGTCACCCCATCGGCCCGCGCGATACCCAGTTCGTCCAGGTCGCCGCGCAGATCGGCCAACGGCTTCTCGTACACGAAGCCGGTCAGGTATTGGGACCCGAACGGGGCAAGCTCGCCGCCCGCGCCGAAGCCATAGAACAGTACCGTGAATTCATCTTCGGCCGCGACCTGCGTGGTCCGCTTGGCCAGGGACGCCAGGGCATTGACCGCCTGTCCCATGTCGCTGTCATCACCGGAAAGGCCGCGCACGAACGAAATCGTGTCGTCGTCCATCGGCTTGGCAAGAAGCCGCGACAACAACGCGTAAATACCCGCCCGCATCATGTCCTCTTCGGGCACGGCGGCGTGGGTGGTTTTTTGTTCGGCGTCGGAAAGCGTCCGATCTCCCTTCGGATCGCTCCCCATAGTGGCGCTGGCCTCCACCTGGAAAAACCTCTCAATTTTATTTTTCGGCACTGCCTGTTATCCGGCGAGTTCCGAGTCCTAATGGGCGGGTTCGCCGCACACCGAAAGCCGTCCTAACCGGCCCCCGGCGAGATTGGCATCCCACCAAGCATCAAGTGAACGCTTTTTCCGCCCCCAAGTCAACGACGGCCCATCGATAGGACGCATAATCCTATCAATAACCCATAACTTTTTCATGGACTTAGTCGATTACCTGGAACTGTGAAAAAGACGATTTTCAGCCCGGAATCAGGCGAAATCGTCCTCGGCATCACCCAGGTCGTCATCGTCCTCGGCAAGGAAGGATTCCTGGGGGCGGACAGGTTGCGCCAAGGTCTCCGGCGCGGGCATCCTTTGGCCCGGCGCCTGATAGTACGGATTGGCCGTATAGGTCCTGGCCCGCACGTCCGAATCACCCCGCCCCTGCACCCGGGCGGATTTGTCGGCGATGGATTCCTGTTCAACCGAAGCTTGTGGCGCCTCGCCATCGGTCTCGGCCTCGCCTTGGGCGGCGATTTCGTCGTCTTCCGGGTCAGTCTTGGGCTTGTCTCTCCAGGCATAACCGCCTTCGCCCGGGCGATAGGCGCTGGCCCCGGCGGCCAATTCGACCAAGACCGAATAGTCTTCGTCGTATTCATTCATCCCGTCGAGGAAGCTGAACGCCGGGTCGCTGAGCCACAACTTGCGCAGGGCCTTGCGTTTGATGAATTCCGGCACGCGCTTATCCAGAAAGGCCGCGAAATCGCTTTCACCGTTCAGTTCCTCGACCGGCGGCAGGGTTTCGACATAGGCCGCTTCTTCGGCCGTCAGTTCCCGTTCGTCGTCTCCATCGGCGCTGTCGCCATCCGTTCCAGCGGGGGAAACGGTGGCGGGCACCGGCGCTGCCGCCCCCTGCCCCGGTAGAACGCGGGCGGCCTCTTCCGGCTCGGCCAGGGCTTCGCCCCGCGCGGCCTGTTGCTTGCGCCGCGACCAGCGGCTCAGGCGATTGCCGTCGTCGGTGGTCATTCGTCCGTCTCCACCAACGGGCGGGGGCGGAAGCCGCCTTTGCGCGGATCGTAGGCTTTCTTGTTCTTGCGCTTCTGGAACGTCTCTTCGACGTGATGGGCATCGACGAAGGCGCCGATCCAAGCCGCCAGTTCGTCCGGCATGGGCACGCCTTCGACGATCATGTCGGAATCTTCCATGTAGCTTTCCGCCTCGTAGGGGCAAGCCGTGACCAGGGTGGGAATGACCTCGGCGTCCTCGGCCTCTTCACCCGGGGCCAGGACCACATAGATATGCGGCTGGAAGTTGGACAGGTTCGATTTGTAGCCCGCCGTCTCGCCGGGGAAGAGTTCTAGTTCCAGCGTCGCCGCATGGAAATGGGTCCAGCCTTCGCCCTCGCGGATCAGGCGCCACTCGGCCCCTTCGTCCATCGCCGCCATGCCCGGCACGACGGCGACTGGGTGATAGGAATAATCCTGCCACGGGTTGTCGATCTCGCGCCGCTCGATGATCACGCCGACGGGAATGAACTGACGACGAGTCATGCCGGAACCTCGATCCGTCCATCGGCGATCAAGGCTTCGGCCTCGGCCAGATTGTCCGGCTTGTTGATGTTGAAAAACGGATCGTAGGGCGTTGTCGGAAACGCTACCTCGACCGTTTTGTAGCGCGCCGACCAGGCGTCGATCTTGCGCATGTCCTCATCAACCATCGCGGCCCGCAAGTCGTCGGCCAGGGCGACCGGCCAGACGGCGAACACCGGATGGGTCCGCCCGCCGGACATGGCGCAGGCGATATCCGCGCCCTCGGCATCGATCGCGGCACGCAGGCGCGCCACCAGGTCTTCCGGAATGAACGGCGCGTCGGTCGCGAACGAGGCGATCCATCGGGCCTCAGGGTGGCGTTCCCGCGCCCATTCCATTCCGGTCAGAATTCCGGCCAATGGCCCGGCATAGCCGTCGATCACGTCCCCCGCCATGGGCAGGCCGTAGGATGCAAACCGCGCCGCATCGCCGTTGACGTTCAACAACAGATCTGCGACCTGGCTTCGCGCCCGCGCCACCACATGGTCGAGGATCGGCTGCCCGCCCAAGGTGCGCAGCGGCTTGTCCCCGCCGCCCATGCGCCGCGCCAAGCCACCCGCCAGCAGCACCCCGACCGTATCGGACATCGCGCTCATCGGCTGCCCTTGCGCCGCAGTTCCAGCGGCTCGTCGGCGGCATCGTCGTGTTCGGCGTCGAATTCGATCCGGTCCTGCCCAGCCAGCGCGATGAAGCGCTTGCCCTTGGCTCGGCCGATCAGGGTCAGGCCAACCTGCTTCGCCAGATCGACCCCCCAGGCGGTAAAGCCCGAGCGGGAGACCAGGACGGGGATTTCCATCTGCACGGTCTTGATCACCATTTCCGAGGTCAGCCGCCCGGTGGTGTAGAGAATCTTGTTCGCGCCCTGCCAGCCGTTGAGGAACATGAAACCCGCGATCTTATCGACCGCGTTATGCCGCCCGACGTCTTCCATATAAAGCAACGGGCGGTCTTCCTGGCACAGCACGCATCCGTGGATCGCCCCGGCCTCCAGATACAGGCTGGGGGCGGTGTTGATCTTTTTCATCAACGTAAACAGCCAGGACGTGCGGATCGCCGCGTCCTTGGCCAGCTCGACGCTTTCGAATTTTTCCATGACGTCGCCGAACACCGTGCCCTGGGCGCAGCCCGAGGTCAGGGTCTTTTTCTTCAGCTTGTCCTCGAAATCGGTCTCGTGCTCAGTCCGGACAACGACGACTTCCAGGTCTTCGTCGTATTCGACCGCCGTCACCACGTCGCCGGGGCGCAGCATGTTCTGATTCACCAGATAACCGACGGCGAGATATTCCGGATAGTCGCAGATCGTCATCATGGTGACGATCTCGCGCCCGTTCAGAAACAGCGTCAGGGGCCGCTCGACCGTGACCGAGGTCACCACCGCCGATCCGTTCTGATCGATACCCGGCACCTTTTCCGTCAGGCGCGGGTCGTCCGGATTCGGTTTGACGATCAGCTCGCCGACGCCGTCCGCATAGGTCTTGCCCAGCGGGTGCCCCCCCGCCACGGCGATATCGTTGTCTTTCTGGCTCACGCCCTGTTCTCCCAAACCGCCCGGTTCCTAACGCTTCCTGGCGGCCAATGTTCCCGGGCCCTGGCCCCTCGCCGGTCTGTTGCGCCGGATTGCGGGGATTAGGGCAGAATATGGGGATCGCGAGTTTCGGCGGCAAGACACGAGAAATCAAGGGGCACCCCCGCCGCGTCTTTCCTGCTAAGAGGATGACACCTGACCGAGCACCACCGACGAACGAGACCCTCCATGCCCAACATCGCTTCTCTGCCGGAAATCATCCTGATCCGCCACGGCCAGACCGAATGGAACAGCGAGGGCCGCATTCAGGGCCATGGAAATTCGGTCCTGACCCCGCGCGGCCGGACCCAGGCTTCGGCCTATGGCGCGCTGCTGGCCGATCGGTTCGCCCCGCTGACGCCCTTCGCGCTTTACCGCAGCCCCGCCGGACGCTGCGCCGAGACCACGGCCCTGGCCTGCGCCGCCGCCGGGCTGGACCCGGAAAGCTTCACGATCGACGAACGCCTGAAAGAAAAGGGCTATGGCCGCTGGGAAGGCATGACCCGGCCCGAGATCGCCGCCCAAGGCGAACAAGACGGCTTGGCCGAAATGGACGCCGATCCCTGGGGCCATCGCCCGCCCGAGGGTGGGGAAACCCTGACCGAGGTCATGCTCCGCGCGCGGGAATGGATGACCGAATTGAACGCCGACCGCCCGGTGATCGTCGTGTGTCACGGCGGCACGGGCCGGACGCTGATCCGCAGCTATCTGGGCCTATCGCCCGCCGACACAATGGACATCCATATGCGCCAGGACGTGGTGTTTCACCTGTCGTCGCGGGGACTGGACGTGCTGGAAACGGGTGCCACCGGCAGCGAGCCGGTGTTCGGCTAAATCCGACTGGGCGTCAGTCGACGCCGTCAACCAACAGCAAGGTGCCGTTCGACGCGGCCTGCCGGATCGCCATCGGTTTGGCGTAGTCGGGCGAAGCGTGCCAGGCCCGGGCGGCGGCCATATCGGGGAAGCGCAGGACGACCGTGCGCTCCGACGGCGCGACCCCTTCCAGGGCTTCCTGTTCGCCGCCGCGAACGACGAATTCCCCGCCAAAGGCCGAGACCGTGGCCGGAACCAAGGCTTTGTAGTCCTCGTAGATCTTCGGGTCGGTGATGTTGATTTGCGCAATCACATAAGCGGCCATCGGTGAAATCCTCCCAAGCTATTCGGTCATGGATCGGCTTAGGCCAAATGGCCCTGCTTGACCCACATCAGGCACCCGTCCTCGGTCCGGGGCGAATGAAAGCTGCCGGGCGGCAGGCGAAACCAGCCCCCTTTTTCGTGGCGGCCGTTCTCGTCGATCAAGCTACCTTCCAAAATGAAAACTTCCTCGCCGCGGGGATGGGCGTGGGGCGTGGCGACGCAGCCGGGGCCCATTTTGGTCAGCCAGACGCGCTCGCTCCCGAATTCATGCAGCGGCAGGCGGAACAGCCCGGGGACGTCCCCGGCGACCCAATCGCCGTTGGTCCAATCGACCGCGACCGTCGTCTGATCCGCCGGGTCCATCTGGCATAGCTTGACCAGGATCGTGCAGCCCGGGTCCGTATGCGGCGCGTGGCGCGTCCCAACGGGATTGCGCACGTAGGAACCCGCCGGGAAATCACCGGTTTCGTCCGAAAACACGCCTTCCAGCACCAGGAACTCCTCGCCCCCGCCATGCTCATGGGTGGGAAAGGCCGATCCAGGGGCGAAGCGCACGATGGTCGTGGCGCGGGCAACCTCGTCGCCGTCGCGTTCCAGCATCCGGCGCTCGACACCGGCAGCGGGCGACGGCACCCAAGGCAGGGACGCCGAATCGACGACCGCCGGTTGCGATAGGTCGGCGTGGAGTTTCATCGTTTGGGGCCGGCCGAGGCGGTCAGTAGACCAGCTTGCGGATGTCGTCGACATTGGACGACCAGCGCGACCATTCACGCGCGCCCATACCCCAATTGTTGACCGTGTCCTTGTCGACCCCCTGCTCGATCAGCCATTGGCAGGTTTTGGTCTGACCAGCAGCGGCGGCATACATCAGGGCCGAATTGCCGTGAGCGTCGATGGTATTGACCTTCACCCCCGCGCCCAGCGCCTGTTCCAGGGTGGCGCGGTCGCCGCGCTGCGCCGCCAGCATGAAATCGTCGACCGAAATTTTACCGTCGTTGGTGGACATGACGCTGTTTCCTTCCGCCCTGGGCTTTTACCCGCGTGCTCTTATCCCCATATGTAGGGACCGTGAATTCTATGTCCAGGAGCGGTGCCGCGAAAGAGCTTGGTGCCCGACCTGGGGGAAATATGACTTTGACCTTTTACGACTTTTTCGTGCACTTTTTCTAATGAAGACAAAATAGCCTACATGAAAGGCATAATCTAAGATACGAGCGCCCCGATAACGGCGCCGGATAGGGAAGCATCGGTCTATGAAGCTCAATCAGAAGCAAGTTCTGGTCTGCGACTGCGAAGGAACCATGTCGATCGACGGCAAGGCCCTGGCCAAGGCCTGTGGCCAGGGGGCGGAGGCTGCGACCGACCTGAAGGTCGCGACCCATCTGTGCCGCCGCCAGATCGAGGAATTCCAACGCGTCGCCACCGCCGCCGGGCAAGCGGACGAAGGCCTTTTGGTGGCCTGCACCCAGGAAGCGCCCTTGTTCCTGGAAACCATCGACGATTTGAACGCGCCGCCGCGGATGGCCTTTACCAACATCCGGGAAAAAGCCGGTTGGTCCGATGCGGCCAAGGACAAAAAGGCCGCGACCAACCTGACCGCCAAGATGGCGGCGCTGTTGAACGAAGCCGCCATGGACATGGCGGGCGCACGCTCGGTCTCGATGAAATCCGACGGCGTGGCCCTGGTCCTGGGCCGCGACGAAACGGCCATTCAGGCCGCGAAGAAGCTGGCCGGGCGGCTCAACGTGACCCTGGTTCTGGAAGGGGCCGCCGAGGTTCAGCCCCCCGCCGTGATGGACCTGCCGGTGTTCGCGGGCAAGATCACCGGCGCGGGCGGCCATCTGGGCGCCTTTACCGTCGTCATTTCCAATTTCGTTCCGGCCCGCGCGGCATCCCGCGGCGCGCTGGAATGGGAAGGCCAGCCGCAATCCGGCACCTCGGAGTGCGATCTGATCCTGGACCTGCGCGGCGGGCCTGCCCTGTTCCCCCATGCGGATAAGCGCGACGGCTATTTCAACCCCGACCCGAAGAACCCGGCCCAGGTCGCCGAGGCCGTATTCGAGATGGCGGAGATGGTCGGCGAGTTCGAAAAGCCGCGCTATGTCGACTACGACGCCAACCTTTGCGCCCATTCGCGCTCGCGCATCACCGGCTGTTCGCGCTGTATCGACAACTGCCCCGCCGGGGCGATCACGCCCGACAACGAACGGGTCAACATCGACCCCTATCTGTGCGGCGGCTGCGGTGTCTGCGCCTCGGTCTGTCCGACCGGGGCGGCGACCTATGCCCTGCCCCTTGGGGACGAGTTGTTCAAGCGCGCCCGCACGGTCCTGCGCACCTATCGCAAGGTCGGGGGCACCGACCCGGTGCTGTTGATCCACGACAGCCGCCAGGGCGAAGAAGCCATTAGCCTGATCGCGCGCATGGGCCGGGGCCTGCCGGCGAACTGTATTCCCTTCGCCGTCAACGAAGTGACCCAGGTCGGGATCGATCTGTTTCTGACCGCCGCCGCCTATGGCGCCGCGCGCTGTCTGGTCCTGCTGCCCGCCAACAAACGCGAGGAAGCCCTGGCCCAGGAAGGCGAGATCGCCACCGCCGAGCGGGTGTTCGACGGGCTGGGCTATGGCGCCGGGCGGATTGCGCATCTGCATCTGGACGATCCGACGGCGATCGAGGAAGCCCTGTGGTCCCTGGAAAAACTGCCCGCCATGCCCGACGGCGATTT
This sequence comes from uncultured Rhodospirillaceae bacterium, assembly GCA_964012715.1. GTDB lineage: Bacteria > Pseudomonadota > Alphaproteobacteria > Rhodospirillales > Casp-alpha2 > UBA1479. The sequence continues at coordinate 9,239 of CAXGUG010000019.1, forward strand.
CCTGCCGCTCGGCCGCAAGCGCACGGTCATGCGCCTGGCGTTGGAGGCCTTGCATGCTGCCGCCCCCAACCCGGTCGACGAAATCGCCATGCCCCAGGGTGCGCCCTTCGGCAACGTCACCGTCGATATTTCCGGCTGTACCCTGTGCCTGTCCTGCGTCGGGGCCTGCCCGGCCAATGCCCTGCGCGACAACCCGGACAAGCCGCAATTGTCGTTCATCGAAGACGCCTGCGTGCAATGCGGCCTATGCGCCAAGACCTGTCCGGAAAAGGTCATCAGCCTGACCCCGCGCCTGTCGTTCCGGCCCGAAGCCAAGAGCCCCCGGGTGCAGAAAGAGGAAGATCCCTTCCACTGCATTCGCTGCGGCAAGCCCTACGGCACGCGCGCGACCATCAATCAGCTGACCGAGAAGCTGCGGGGCCACACCATGTTCGCGGGCGACGCCCTGAACCGCATCAAGATGTGCGACGACTGTCGCGTGATGGTGCAGTTCGACCAGGCCAATCCCATGGCCGGTACCGCGCCGCGCCCGACGCGCACCACCCAGGATTACCTGCGTGAACGGGAACGGGCCGGTGAAGAGGCCGAAGTCGCCTATGGCGAACAGGGCTTCAAATCCGAGGCGGACAATGACGCCTGACCCCCGGCAAATGGCGGCGGGCGTCTTTCCACGATCCGGAAATCCCTATGAAAATTGGGGGCGACACGGGGCCAGGGCGTTACTATCTTTATGGAAAGACGACCAATCTGGCCAAGGATGCGGCGGGTTGCGAACGGCCCCGCCGAGTTCGCCGTACCGGGCGACAGCAGACCATAAGGACATGACCGGACAGACCTCATGACAGGCATGATCGACCCCTTCGGTCGGGCGGTAACCTATTTGCGCGTTTCCGTCACAGACCGCTGCGACTTCCGCTGCGTCTATTGCATGGCGGAAGACATGACGTTTCTGCCCAAGGCGGACATTCTGTCGCTGGAGGAACTCGATCGCCTGTGTTCGGCCTTCGTCCGCAAGGGCGTGAAGAAACTGCGCCTGACGGGCGGCGAGCCGCTGGTCCGGCGCAATATCATGTCGTTGATCCATTCCCTGGGCCGTCACCTGAAGACAGGCGATCTGGAAGAACTGACCCTGACCTCCAACGGATCCCAGTTGGCGCGCTTCGCGGACGAGCTGGTCGATGCCGGGGTGCGCCGCATCAACGTGTCGCTGGATACCCTGGACCCGGAGCGGTTCGAGAACATCACCCGTTGGGGCAAGCTGGACAAGGTGATGGAAGGGATCGAGGCCGCCAAGAAGGCGGGCCTGCAGATCAAGATCAACACCGTCGCGCTTAAGGATTTCAACGAAGACGAATTGGACCGCATGGTCGAATTCTGCGGCGCGCAGGGTTTTGATTTGACGCTGATCGAAACCATGCCGATGGGCGAAATCGATCAGGACCGCACCGACCAGTACCTGCCCCTGTCGACCGTGCGCGAGCGGCTGGAAAAGACCTGGACCCTGACCGACATCCCGTACAAGACGGGCGGCCCGGCGCGGTATACCGAGGTTGCGGAAACGGGCCATCGCCTGGGCTTCATCACGCCCATGACCCATAATTTCTGCGAAGGCTGCAATCGCGTGCGCCTGACCTGCACCGGCACGCTGTACATGTGCCTGGGACAGGACGACGCGGCGGACCTGCGCGCCCCCCTGCGAGCGTCGGAAGCCGACGAAGTGCTGGACGCCGCCATCGACGAGGCCATCCGCCACAAGCCCAAGGGCCACGATTTCGTCATCGATCGGCCGGGCGCCGCCCCCGCCGTGGGCCGCCACATGAGCGTTACGGGCGGGTGATTCCCCCCGGCCCGGCGGCCAAGGCCGCCGCGATTTCCGCCGCGCAAGCCTGAAGATCGGGCAAGGTCGTGCGGATTGCTTCTTCGCGGGTCAGGGCGCTGCGTAGATACAGCACATTCACCGAAGCCACCGAGACGCCGCCGATCAGGATCGGCACGCCGACGGTGGAAATCTGCCGGCCGTATTCGATCCGCGAAAATTCGTCGTGCATGGTGGCGTAGCCCTGGGCCCGGATATCGGCAAGGAAGCTTTCCGCCGCCGCCTGTTCACGGGCGACCGCGTTCCAAGGGGCTGAATTTTCCGCCTCGTAGCGCAGCACCCCGGCCCGTTCCTCGGGCGTGGTGAACGCCAGATAGGCCAGCCCCAGACTGGTCCCCAGCATCGGCGCGCGGTAGCCCGGATCGCGGATCATGAACATCTGTCCCGGCACGCGCGAGGTTTCGACCACGACCATGGCGTCACGGTCGAAGATCGCCACGTCCGACGGCCAGCCGACCCGATTGCGAAAAGCCGCGATGATCGGCGCGACGATCCGCCCGACGGCGCGGTGCCGGTCGTAGCCGCCGCATAGCAGCAGCGTCTTTCCGGTCACTTCGTAGGCACCCCGGTTTTCGTCGCGAAACACGAACCCGGCATGGATCAGGGTTTCCAGCATGCGCACGATGGTCGCCTTGTCGATCCCGGTTTCCCGATGCAATTCGCCAATGGTCGCGCGGTCTTTCAGCTTGTTGACGGCGGTCAGAACGTCCAGCCCGCGCAGGACGGCATTCACCGGTTTGTAGGAACTCATGCGGTCGGCTCTCTGCCTGTTTTTTTAATCGTTTCAGCAGATGAAATACAGTTTCATTTACAAATGATCAAGGCTGTTCCACTTTTCCCGCCACGGAATGACGGGGCGGCTGAAACCGGCCCCCGAAAAACTTGAGTGTCGAAACACAAGGAAAAGGACGACATGGATTTCACCCTCAACGAGGAACAACTCGCCCTGCAGGAATCGGTGCGAAAGTTCGCGACCGCCGAGCTGACCGACATCGCCCGCGAAATCGACAAGACCGGCAAGTCGCCCGACCACAGCCTCATGAAGCGCTTTGCCGAGATGGGCCTGTTGGGCATCAACCTGCCGGAAGAATACGGCGGCCAGGGGCTGTCGCATCTGGACGCGGTGATCGCGCTTGAGGAAGTTGCCAAGATTTCGTCGGCCATCGCCTTCCCGATTTTCGAATCCTGCTTCGGCCCGATCCTGGCGGTCTCGCACTATGCCGACGAAAGCCTGAAGCAGCGCGTCATCCCCAAGGTCTGCGCCGGTGAAATGATCGTCGCCGTGTCGATGTCGGAACCGGGCGCCGGGACGGCGCTGACCGATCTGACGACCAAGGCCGTGGCCGACGGCGACGACTTCGTCGTGACCGGGAACAAGCGCTGGTGTTCCGGCGCCGGACATGCCGACGCCTATGTCGTGTACTGCCGCATGTCGGACGATCCGGGCGCCAAGGGCATCGGCGCCGTGCTGGTCGAAAAGGACCGCGACGGCATCAGCTTCGGCAAGCCGGAACAGCACATGGGCCTTCGCGGCATTCAAAGCGCCGACATCTATTTGGACAACGTCCGCGTGCCCAAGGAAAACCAGATCGTCCCGGCCAACGGCTTCAAGAAGCTGATGGAAGCCTTCGACCTGGAGCGCTGCGGCAACACCACCATGAGCCTGGCCCTGGCCCAATCGGCCTTGGACTATGTCTTGGAATACGTTCAGGAACGTAAGCAGTTCGGCAAATCGCTGGTCGATTTCCAGGCGGTGCAATTGCACCTGGCCGAGATGAAGATGAAGTGCGACGCCGCGCGGCTGTTGCTGTACCGGGCCGTGGTCAATGCGTCGAGCGATATGCCCTCGGTCGGCGACAGTTCCATCGCAAAATGCTTCGCCAACGAAATCGTCCGCGACGTGACCGGCAAGGCCGTGCAACTGATGGGCGGCTACGGCTATTCCACCGAATACCCGATGGAACAGAAAATGCGCGACGCCTGGGCCTGGGGCATCGCCGGCGGGGCCATCGACATTCAGAAGATCAATATCGCGGCGTCCATGGTCGGGCGGCGCTTCTCGCAACGCGGGTAACCGCGACGGACGGTCCGGTTTTGGCCCCCCAAGCCGGGCCGTCCTCATCACGACCCGCCCAAGGATAAGAATCCGGAAAACCGGAACGATCCAAGGGCGGGACTATCCAAGGAAGACAGGAAACATGACCATTCAAACCAAACCCCTCGGAAATCTGGGAGTCGAAATCACCGGCGTCGATGTCGGCGACGATCTGGCCGGAAACTCCGGCGACAACCTGTTCGGCGAAATTCGGCAGGCCTGGCTCGATGCCGGGGGCCTGATGGTGATCCGCGATCAGGACATCACCCAGGAAGAACAGATCGGCTTCTCCCGCCGCTTCGGCCCGCTGTTCCACGACGAAGGACAGCCGCCGCTGCAGGACACGGTCAGCCGTTATCTGCACCCCAAGTATCCGCAGTTGTATCGCGTCTCGAACAAGGTCGATGCCAAGGGCGAGCCGCAGGGCCGCGCCCGCGCCGGGACCTATTGGCATTCCGACGTGTCATTCCGCGACCGCCCGGCCCATGCCTCGGTGCTCTATGCCATCGAAATCCCGCCCCATGGCGGCGATACCATCTTCACCGACATGACGGCCGCCTATGAAGCCCTGTCCGACGGGATGAAGAACGTCCTGGACGGGGTTCAGGCCGTGCACGACTTCGCCGTCGCGGCGGCGACGCAGTACGCCAAGCCGATCGTCATCGACAAGGATTTCGACGGCGCCAACAAATGCCTTCACCCGGTCGTTCGGACCCACGCCGACACGGGCAAGAAGTCGCTCTACGTCAATCCGGGCTTCACCTCGCACCTCGACGGCTTCTCCATGGCCGAAAGCCGGGCGATTCTGGAGTTCCTGTACCAGCACGCGACCCAGCCGGAATTCCAATACCGGCATTCCTGGCAGCCCCATGACCTGTTGGTCTGGGACAACCGCCAGCTGATGCATTACGCGGTGAAGGATTATTCCGCCGACCGCTATCTGGAACGTTGCACGGTGATCGGCGAAAAGCCGATGTAAGGCCCCTTCCCTTGTTGAATCGCGGGGCATTCGTCCCCGCGATTCCAAGGGTTTAACGAATATGTGACCTAAGTCACAGATTGCCCAATCGTCGCCCCGTAAATTCCGGATCGCTGCGCAAGACGAAATCACAATTGCAGCGGGTGGGGTGAAAATGCCTGTTTTCGAATTCGAGATTCATAACAAAGACGTTCGTGAAGCGATGAAGAACGGTGAACGTCACCGCTTCTTCAAGGACGAATGGGCCGATACCCATTTCATCGAATTTTCCGGCGACGATATGGAAGAAGCCCGCATCAAAGCGGTGCGCCGATATCCCGTGGAACAGGGCTTCGTCGTATCCGGCGGGATCGAAGTCTAATCCCAGGCCTGCTCTAAGGCCGCAATCCCATCAGATACCGGTTCAGTCCGGCCATGCAGTCATGGAACGGCGTCATCGATTGCGCTGATTTCGTCTGCCCGAAGGCCCCCTGAATTGCCGCGACAATCAAGGTCGCGGCCTCGTCCGTATCGACGCCCAGATCGACCAATCCAGCATGTTGCCCCCGGGTCAAGGCCCGGGAAAGACGCCGCCGCCAAGTACGATAAAGGTCTTCCAGGCGCTGACGGAACCCCAGGTCCAACGGCGACATTTCCTGCGCCAGATTATTGAGCGGACAGCCCAGATGGTGGATCGCCGGAACCCGGTCGGTCATGTTGTCTTGAATAGATCGGGCAATCGCCGCCAAGGGGTCTTCGCCCGCGGTCTCGACCCCGTCCAGGGGGGCCAGCCACCATTCCTCGACATAGGCCGTCACCATTTCATCCACTACCGCATAGCCCAAGGCCTGCTTGTTGGGGAAATGATGGTACATCGCGCCCTTGGTCACGCCGGTCATGGCCAGGATGTCGTTCAAGCCCGCAGCTTGGTATCCCTGGCGGTGAATGACCTCGTAAGCGGCGGCCAAAATCTGCCGTCTGGTCTCGTCCGGTTTGTAAATGCGCGCCATACCGGGAAGTATGAATTTACCGCAAGGCTTCCGCAACTATGCTTTAGCCGCTAAGTTGCGGAAAGTTCCACGGTTTTCCCGATGACCATCATGACCGATACACGCTCAGTTTCGAAACTTGCCTTCGTCGCGGCGAAGCAGCCGGAAGCCCAGGCCGCCCTGCGCATCCTGGCTCATCGCTATGGCAACATGCCGCCGGACGAAGCCGATGTGATCGTCGCCCTGGGCGGCGACGGCTTCATGCTGGAAAGCCTGCACGGGGCCATCGGCAGCGGCATTCCGATCTACGGTATGAACCGGGGCACCATCGGCTTTCTGATGAACGAATACCGGGACCAGGACCTGCCGGAACGGATCGCGCGGGCCCAATCGGTCGCTCTGCGCCCGCTGAAGATGACCGCCATCAGCGTCAACGGCGACACCACCACGGCGCTGGCCATCAACGAAGTCTCGTTGCTGCGCGAATCCCGGATGGCGGCGAAAATCCGCATCATCATCGATGGCGTGACGCGGCTGGACGAAATGATCTGCGACGGCGTCCTGGTCGCGACCCCGGCCGGATCGACCGCCTATAACCTGTCGGCACATGGGCCGATCATCCCCATGGGGGCCGACCTTCTGGCATTGACGCCGATCAGCGTGTTCCGGCCCCGGCGCTGGCGCGGGGCCTTGCTGCCGCGCAAGGCCGAAATCGCGTTCGACATTTTGCAACCGGATTTCCGGCCGGTCAGCGCAACCGCCGACTACACCGAAGTGCGCGACGTCAAACGGGTCGAAATCCATCAGGACCCGACCCACCGCCTTGAACTGTTGTTCGATCCCGAACATAACCTCGAGGAACGGATCCTCAAGGAGCAGTTCGAACCGTGACATCGCCCAACCAAACACCCCAATCGGAACCGACGCCATCAAACGCCGACGGGGCCGATCCGGACGAGGGCATGCCCGACCCGCACGCCCAGGGCGACCCGAAAACCCGTATTTGGCGGATGGCCCTGACCCTGGTGGTCGGCGGCATCGGCGGCGTGCTGTTCCACGAATTGCACATGCCCCTGCCCTGGATGATCGGGGCCCTGCTGTTCACCCTGGTCGGCTCGCTGGCGGGCGCTCCCCTGGCGCGGCCCAAGCGCCTGCGCATGATGATGGTGCCGATCCTGGGCGTGATGCTGGGGGCCGGGTTTACGCCCGAGGCGATCCGTCACGTCACGGAATGGGCGGCGTCGCTGTCGATGCTGGTCGTCTATGCCCTGGGGGTGACGGCGATGGTGTCCTACTACCTGGTGCGGGTCGCCAAATGGGACGCGACCACGGCCTATTTCTCGGCCTCGCCCGGCGGCTTTTCGGAAATGACCCTGTTGGGCGAAGCCATGGGGGCCGACGACCGCAAGATTTCCCTGAACCATTCCGTCCGCATCATGCTGACGGTGCTGATTATCCCATTCTGGTTCAAATTCTTCGAAGGCTATCAGCCGGGCAACATGGGGGCGCTCGGCAACATGGCCGATCTGCGCCTCAAGGATGCGGCGATCCTGATCGCCTGCGCCGTGGTCGGCTTTTTCGTGGCGAAGCGCCTACGTCTTCCGGCCGCCCAGCTACTGGGCCCGACGCTGATCTCCGGCATCGTCCACATGACCGGGGTGACCGAAGCCCGCCCGCCCCAGGAGATCATCGCCCTGGCCCAGATCGTGATCGGCGCCTCCATCGGCTGCCGCTTCCTGGGCGTGTCCTTGCGCCATGTGTTCGGAACCATGGCCCGCGCCGCCGCGATTACCATTTTCATCCTATGCACGGCGCTGGGCGCGGCCTATCTGGTGCATCTGGTCACGGGATTGCCGGTCAAGACGGTCTGGCTCGCCTTCGCCCCCGGCGGACTGGCGGAAATGACCCTGATCAGTCTGTCGCTGGGGATCGACGTGGCCTTCGTCTCGGTCCATCACATGGTGCGGGTGATGTTCCTGGTCGCCATGGCGCCGATCGCGTTCAAGCTGTTGCGCGGCGTGTTGGAGCGGGCCCAGGCCGCCAACAAGGCTTAAGATTTATCGGTGATCGACGCCGACGGCGGCGCTTAGCGTCTTGAAGCCGTCACGTTCCAACAGCGCTGCCAGTTCCGCGGAAACCTTCGCCGCCAGATACGGTCCTTCGTAGATCATCGCCGAATAGATTTGGACCAGAGACGCCCCGGCGCGGATGCGCGCATAGGCATCGGCCCCGGTCGCAATCCCGCCGACGCCGATCAGCGGCACTTCCCGCCCGACCAGTTGATACAGATCCGACAAAACGTCCCGCGCCATGCCACGCAGGGGCGCGCCCGACAGACCGCCGGTTTCACCCTTTTGCGGATCGCTCAGACTGTCAGGTCGGCTGATCGTGGTGTTGGTGGCGATGATGCCGTCGATACCGACGTCCGCCGCCACGGCGGCGATATCTTCCAGATCGGCCTGGGCCAGATCCGGCGCGATCTTGACCAACAGCGGCGGGCGATTGGCCAACCTGTCCCGCGCGACCTTGACGGCCGACAGCAGCGTCGTCAGCGGCCCCCGATCCTGCAACGTACGCAGGCCCGGCGTGTTCGGCGACGACACATTGACCACCAGATAGCTGGCCAAAGCGCCCAGGCGTTCGACACCCAGGACGTAATCTTGAACCTCGTCAGTCGAATCCTTGTTTCGGCCCAGGTTGATCCCGACGATACCTTTACCCAAGGGCCCGGCCCGGAACTTTTCCATCCGCGCGGCCATCGCGGCGTGGCCCGCGTTATTGAACCCCATGCGGTTGATCACCGCCCGATCGGCGGTCAAACGGAACAATCTCGGCTTGGGATTTCCTGGCTGCGGGCGGGGCGTGACGCTGCCGACCTCGACGAAACCGAACCCCAGCCCCAACAGCGGCCCCGGCGCGCGGGCGTCTTTGTCGAACCCGGCGGCAAGGCCGACCGGACTAGCGAAATCAATCCCCCACAACCGGGATTTCAGCAATGGGTCCGGTTGTGCCTCGACCGGCGGAACGATCCCCCAGCTGAGGCCCTTCAGGGCCAGGTTGTGCGCGGTCTCGGGATCGACCCGATAGAGCAAGGGCATCAAGTGATCGACCAGGGACACGTTATTCAGCCTCCACCAAATTCAGTTCCGCCGGGAAGACATGGCGACCACCGGCATCCAACGGCACATCGTATGCGGCGATCACGGCCTCGACCGGCAGGACGCCGTACAGATGCGGGAACAGATGACCGCCCCGCGAGGCTTCCCATTTCAATGCATCGCCCAGGCGTTGCGGATCGACACGCAAAAGGACAAGACCGGCCTGCCCCGCGCGATGCTTGGCTGCACTTTTGACGACCTGCGCCGCGGACGAAAAGTGGATGAAACCGTCTGCCTGATCCTGCGACGATCCGCCGTACGAACCGGCCTGTTCGGCGGCGGTCCATTCTTCCTTGCGGCACATGTGATAGATGGCGGGATCGGTTGTATTCATGGGATTTTCCGGCGGTTGTCTCGGCAGTGCCGGAGATTAGAGCACATTGCCCGCCGAGGGAACCGCGACCACGGGCCCGCACCATGTGCTCCTATTATGACCTACGTCCAGGGCCACTCGCTTTGGCACAAGGATTGCTTATTTCTTCCCTGAATTCGTGCGGAACACGAAGAAGCAGCAAAAGACACGAAAAGTGAGAAAGATGGCCAGCAGCAAGAAATCCCCGACGTCGCAATTAGCGAGCGTTATCGACGAACTGGAAGACCTGATCGAATCAGGCGTCAAATTCGTACCTGCGCAACCGTCTCCGGCCATGACACAGGCCGGCGCCCGCGCGGGCGGTATTGACGAAGCCCAAGCCGCCAAGATTTACCGCGCCATGTTGGAGGCGGACGCGATTGAGGACCCAGTTTTTTGGCCCGGGACGGCCATGAACTGAGCCCGCTTACCAAACCACCGGGTCCGGACCGCCGATCACCGGCCCGCCCGACAACAGCCTCAACTCCATGTCCCCTTCGGAGGCATTCTGGGCGGGAGCAGCCTGATCGCTCCAACCGTACCCGCCTTCGAACAAGTCGCCGCCGTGGCCCGATGCGAAAATGAACACGCCGTTGCCTGTCAGCCAGTCCGTGACCGGCGGTGACGCGGGCTGTTCGGCCCGAGGTTCCGGTGCCGTCTGAACCGATGCCTGAACCCCTTCCCGGGGTTTCGGCTCCGGGGGGGCCTTCGACACGGGCTCAACCCGCGCCCGAGCACCCGGCGGCACAATCCTGGCCGAGCGGGAAAAATTCAACCGCCCGCCGGATTGACCCCGGGCCTCGACGGACAAATTCAGATCAAAGGCTTCGGACCCGGCCGGAACCACGAGTTCCAGGTCGTTCAGATCCGACATCCCGAAACGCCAATCCCGCGAGCCGTCATCCATTGCGGCCCCGGACAAACCGGCGGAGACCTCGACCCCTTGCGGTAGGGCTTTCAGGCTGAACACGATATCGCCGACCATTCGGCCCATGCCGTGGCTGAACGCACAGCCAATCGGAAAACGCAGCAGTTTGCCGTCATCCGAGGCCTGTGGCGTATCGACGGAAAACTGAAATCCGGCCTCAAGCGGCGCCAAGCCCGGCTCGACCGTCAGGCTGCCCGTACGGACGTGACCATCGCCGGAAATCACCGTAACGGCAAAAGTATGCGGCCCGCTGGCGCCGGGCGGAAAACGCAACCGCAGGCCACCTTGAATCTGCACGTCCCGGTCCAGAAGCGTTGCCGTTCCGTCACCGTTATCGACCCCGGCGTTCAAGGTAATCCCTTTGCCCAGGCCACCAACAATCAGCACGGACATATCGCGCGGGTTCAGCCCCGGCACGGCCGCGAAGACATCAATCGGAAGACCTATTTTGGTTTCATCCGGGGGCCCGACCGTTGCATCGCTCTCAGACGGAATATTCATTTTTCCGGCGCCCTACATAGAATTTAACTCGATAGCCCGGCGGGCTTGCTCGTACAATTCTCTAGGATGATCGTTATATCTGGCCAGTTTTTTCACGCCCTGGCATCGATTAGGATCAATCAACTGACGTTGCTGGACACAGCCATTTTATCCACGGGAGTTCGAATGCCAGCCAAAGACGCCATCTTGTTCGCCAACGACGCCTTTTACGTGGCCTTTCGAAGCAGCAGTTTCGATCAGATGAATGAGATCTGGAGCAAGGACCATGAAATTTCATGCGTTCACCCGGGTTGGCGTCCTTTGACCGAGCGTGAGCAGATCATGGAAAGCTGGGAAGTGATCCTGAGCTCCAGCGTTGGAGCCGAGATCGATTTCATCGACCCAAAAGTCTTCGTGCTGGGCGACGCTGCCTACGTCACAGGGTTCGAGAAAGTCGGCGGCCGATTGATGTCGGTCACGAACGTATTCGTCCGCGACGGTTCGGTCTGGCGCATGGTCCATCACCACGCCGGGCCCTGCCAGGACCACATTGCAGCTGACTTCGGCGTCCCGGAATCAACCCTGCAATAGACGACAGGTCGCGTGAAAAGCGGTTAGGATGGCCCCGCAGGGACAAAGCAAAGACAACACCCAGCGGAGGAGCCTTGCCCATGAAAACGATCAAAATGACGATCGGTTCTGTCACCTTGAACGTCGCCCTGCGCGATACCCCGACAGCCGATGCGATCTGGGACGCCGCCCCCTTTACCTCGCGCGCCAGCACCTGGGGCGAAGAAGTCTATTTTTCGACCCCCGTCTCTCCGGATCGGGAAGCCGATGCCCGGGCCATCGTCGAGCCCGGTGAAATCGCCTTCTGGACCGACGGCGACAGCATCGCCATCGGGTTTGGCCGCACGCCTATTTCCCAAGGGGATGAATGCCGGTTGGCCTCGCCCTGTAACATCTGGGCGGACGCGATCGACGACGTCAAAACCTTGGCCGCCGTTGCCCCCGGCGCCGCGATAAGCGTCGAACAGGCCGAATAACCATACCCCTCTATTCGTTGATCTGGCGCAATCACAGCACCTGTCAGTTGTGATAGAATTCGCCATTGCCGAGAGGAGGATACGATGAACAAGCATGTTGATCGGCTGTTGAACCTCCAAAACCTCTACTTCGAGGCATGGCGCGCCTACACGAAAATGGGTTTCGACCTATGGCAAAGCGCTATCGACGGGGTTTGGAAGGTCTACCACCCCCTGCCGCACCGGCGGCATGAGGACAGCCATAAGAAGCCGCCCTGCGTCACGACCAACGCCGCGCATTTGAGCCATCATTACGGGCGGCGTTGCCACGACGTGGACGTGGAACATATCTGAGGCAGTTGTCCCCGCCGTCCCAAGGCGGTAACGATAAGCTTCCATTCACGGTGCTACGTCGCCGAACGGGAGGGAATTGCCTTGGGTAAATCGACCACCGGGCTTGAAGAAGCCATCTACCAATACATTTTGGATACGACCTCGCGGGAGCCGGAAATTCTGGCCCGTCTGCGCAAGGAAACGGCCAGCCATCCGCGCGCCGGCATGCAGATTTCACCGGACCAGGGACAGTTCCTGAGCCTGCTGGTCGAATTGCTGGGCGCCAAACGCATTGTCGAGGTCGGTACCTTCACGGGATATAGCTCGCTCTCCATGGCGCTGGCACAGCCGGACGACGGCGCATTGGTCGCCTGCGACGTGTCAGAGGAATATACCGCCGTGGCCCGCCGGTATTGGGCCGAAGCCGGGGTGGATGGCCGCATCGACCTGCGGTTGGCCCCGGCGGTCGAAACCCTGGATGCCCTGATCGCAGGCGGCCAGGGCGGAACGTTCGACCTCGCCTTCATTGATGCGGACAAGGAAAACTATCAGAATTATTTCGACCGTTGCCTGGCCTTGGTGCGTCCCGGCGGCTTAGTCGCCATCGACAATGTGCTGTGGCACGGGCGGGTCGTCGACGCGACGGACGAAACCGTCGACACCCTGGCCATCCGGGCCTTCAACGCCGGGCTGAAGGACGATCCGCGTGTCTCGATCGCGATGCTGTCCATCGCCGATGGTTTGACCCTGGCGCGCAAACGCTGACCCACGGGGCCTGCCCGAAATACGGCGAACTCGACACGAAATGGTCTCTTTTTCCACGAACAAACGCCGTGTTCGGGGGCGATAACCTTTGCCATCGGATCAATACGGCAAAGGAGAAGGAACCATGCCTCGCATCGATATCCGACCCCGTCCCCGCCCCCAGGCCCAGCCCCAGCCCCGCCCCCAGGCTATGGCGGGACTGATCGCAACCGGCCTCGTCGCCGCGAGCCTGACCGCGGCAGGCCTATACGCCACTGGTTTGTTGGCCGCAAAAGCCGCCCAGGCGGCTGAACCGTTTGACGCGGCCTGCGAATTCGATGCGGACCGTGGCCAGCCCGTCCCGCTGATCATCACCGGATTCAAAACCGGCAGCTCGGCCGTCCCCGCCGAGAAAGAGGCGGAAATTCAGGCCTACGCCAACGAGCTGACGCCCTACTCCAAGATTTGCGTGATCGGGCAGGCCGACAAACGCGGCCCCGTCGACGCCAATGACAAGTTAGCCATGAACCGGGCCCGGGCCGTGGCAGCACGCCTGATCGGCGCCGGGATCGAGCCGGAGAACCTGGCATTGTCATCGCGTGCGGAAGCGTTCGGCGACACGGCGCCCGGTTGGCTCTGGTTCAACGGCAGTCGACGGGTCGAAGTCGTCGCCTTGCGCTGACCGATCAGCCCTGCATCAGACCGCGTAACAAATCGGCGAAGCGGCCAACCGCTTCGTCGAGCGGCCCGTCGTTGGGAAACTCGACCACGTCCGGGCCTTCCACGCGGAAGGCTCGGGCGCGTTCCAGGCGACGTTCGACCTGGTCGTCCTGTTCGCGCCCACGCGCGCCCAAGCGGCGGCGCAGGTTTTCATCGTCGGCGTTGACTGAAATAATGCGCAGACGCGGGAAACGGCTTCGCGCCTCATCGATCACCGACCGCGAGGCATTGATCACAACGACCTTTCCGGACCTGAGCTCGCTCAACACTTCCGCCGGAATACCGTACCAAAGGCCATGCGCGCCCCAGGACAAAAGGTAGGCGTCCAAATCTCGGCGGGCGTGGAACTGTCCTTCCGTGACGGCGATATGGTCTTCGGACCCTGCATCGGCCGGACGGGTTATCTCGCGTTTAGGAAAAACAACGTCGGAACCATCGGCAAGCACATCGCGCGCGCCGTCGATCAAGCTGTCCTTTCCGGCACCGGACGGTCCAACGACCAGTACCAAGATGCCTGTGAGGCTGGCCTCGCTCACGGTGCGGGCGGGAATTCGAGGGGCTGCGAACATGGCACCGGGAAATACATGCCCCGCGTGACCCGGACATGAAGCCCCCATGACGGTTGGATGAAGACCATTCCGGTTTTGTCCTGCCCTCGTTATGCGCCCTTAGAGAAACCCGCGCCGGTGCGGATCCTGAAACGGCCGCCCTCGGTTGAACGGCGGCACATCCTTATGCGGGTGGCGACGGTATTCCCGCGCCGGCAAGGGCGCGGGTGCCGGCACCGGAACCTGCTGATAAATAACCGCCGGGGTTGCCGTCGGTGTCCGTGGGATCGCCCGCAACAAAGCGACGAACCGGGCCTTCGCCTCATCGAGGTAGCGTCCCTGCGGATAGGTCAACATATACACCTTCACCCGTTCCGCGTCGCCCGAGGCATCGGCCTGCCGCCACATCGCGGTTTCAGCATCCTCGGCAACGGATGACGCGTCAGCGACGACAACCACAGCCGCGTCCTGCCGGACGGGCACAGGCGTCAATGTAACCAAGGCATCGAAATCGTTCGGCTCAGTCGCGACATCATCCAGGATCGACTGTTCGACCGCCGCGACAGGCCGAGCCGTCACCGCGGGGCCGTCCTGATCCTGAGGCAGGGGAAGCACGAACGTGCCACCGATATCGTCTTCCGAACCGGCCTCGGCAACGGCAGCCACGGGGGTCATCACGACCGCCGACAGAATAATGGCCGCCGCGGCTTTCAAAGCGGTTTTGCTGCTCGTCATCCTGAATACCTCCTTTTGCTCGACCGACCGGCCGGATCGCAAGTGAAGGCGATTTTAAATTCAGTTTTGCATTTAAAACAAGATATATTTTGTCATCCGGCCGCAGCGGCGCCGGTGATCTTCCGGATTGCGGCCTGCAATTCGGAGACCAATTCTCGCCCGATATCGCCTCCGTCCCCTGAAATTTGGTTCTTTAGAACAGCGTTCAGAGAATCGATATGCACACGAACAAGCTCTACTCCGGCGGCATTGTTCGGCAGGCCGCTGCCCGCGAAACGCATCAGGGAATTACCGATGGTCGTAACCAGCGGATATCCGAAAGTCTCGCCCTGAAGGCCCAGTTGCTTCGCCACGGCATGGATTCGCAGGAAATGTTCCGACTTGTCGGCGACCGCCTGGCCTTCGGACATGATCCGGCGTAGGCTATCGACGTAATCCAAAGCCGTGCCCAGGTAGTCCCCCTTGGACTTTTCCAGGGCGCGCTCGGCCTTGAATACCGCGCCCTCGGTGAACAAGGCGTCCTCTTCGCCGGCCCCGCCCGCTTTTCGTTTCAGATGATTGGGGGGACGGAAAATACGAATGACGCTGTCGTTGGGAAACCGCTCCAGCGCCGTTACCAAAGGCGATCGATCGACGCGCACATCGGCGGGGTCCGTATCGCGGCGATCTTCCGGCACCTCTCTGGCATTGCCGCGCCGATCCGGGCCGAAGTATCGCGTGTTGTAGACGAACGGACGTGGACGGTTGATCAGAGTCAGAATCCGATCGACCAGGACATCGACCGCCACCGGCTTGATCAGAAAATGCGTCGCCCCATAGGCCCGGGCCGAAGCGATCTCTTCCGGCTTGAATCCACCCGCCATTAGGATCACCGGTAAGAAGCGGTTTGGGGAATCGCGGTGCATACGGACCCAGCGAAGCAGTTCGATCCCGTTCAGGGCGGCTTCGAACATGTTACAGATCATGAAGTCGACCGTGTCGATCCGTTCGCTCACGGGTTTTCGCGCCAGACGCTTCAACAAGGCATGGGCGTCATCGTTGCTGGTAGCGGTAAGAACCTCGCCGACGCCCAGCGCCTGCAACAGGTTGTGGATCATCCAACGGTGGGCATCGTCCTGATCGACGACCAGGACGGTAAACGCACGCAGATTTATCGTGGCCAAAACAGGCCCCCTTGAGCACGGCGCCCCGTGTTGGTCACGGGAACATTCTATGTGGCGGGAATCCCACCCTCTGCTTGACTATAGTCAAATGCATGGACGGCGCAGGGTCAACCCGTCCGATCATCCGGAAGTGAAAATCCGCCAAGGCCCGTTCCCAAAGGGGAAAATCCGTGAAAAAGTGGCGGGATCAAGGGGGCTTCCGCCCAATACCACCAAAAAGAAGAAAAGGAGACATTCATGAGCGAAATGTTCGATTTGACGGGCAAGGTCGCGCTGATCACCGGCTCGACCCGGGGAATCGGCAAGGCCATCGCCGAGGCCTATGCCCGCCAGGGCGCAAAGGTTGTGATCTCGTCGCGCAAGATCGAGGCCTGCGAAGACGTCGCCGCAGCCATCAACGAGGAAAATGCCGAAGCGCCCGGCGAAGCCATGGCCGTTGCCTGCAACGTGTCCGACGCGGCACAGTTGAAACAACTGGTCGATACGGTGATCGACACCTGGGGGCGCATCGACGTTCTGGTCTGCAACGCGGCGGTAAACCCCTATCACGGCCCGATGGCGGAAATCGACGACGGCGCTTGGGAAAAGGTTCTGCAGGTCAACGTCACCAACGTGCTGAAGCTGTGCAACATGGTCATGCCCGACATGGCCAAGCGCAGGGACGGTTCGGTCATTCTGATCTCGTCGGTCGGTGGGCTGAAGGGCTCGATGAACCTGGGCGCCTATGCCGTGTCCAAGGCCGCGGATATGCAGCTCGCCCGCAACCTGGCGGTTGAATGGGGCCCGCACAACATTCGCGCCAACGCGATCGCGCCGGGTTTGATCAAGACCGATTTCGCCCGCGCCCTGTGGGAAAATCCGGAAGCCCGCGCCAAGGCTGAATCCGCCTACCCCCTGGGCCGCCTCGGCGATCCGGAGGACATCACCGGGACGGCAATCCTGCTGGCGTCGAAGCAAGGCAGCTTCATCACCGGTCAGACCATCGTCGTCGACGGTGGCGGTGTCGCCGCCGGCAACCGGTACAGCTAGTCGCCGGACATGCGGGCACCTCGCGCCCTGATCATCGCGATCCTGGCCACTGCCTTATCGGCGGTGGCCGGAAGCGCCGACGCATGGAAAAACGGCCCCCCGAACAACAAGGTCACCAACAGCGCCGCCGATTGCATCTCTCCGCCCTATGCCACGCATGACTGGATCGCGGATCAGGCGATGCTGTTATTGCCGCGCGAGGCCAGGGCCTGGATGGCCCCATTTCGCAATCTGGTTCTGATCGGCACCGAAGCACCGGACTATGCCGACATTCGCCAAAAGTGCGGCATCCCGAACAGCGGGTACAACGACACCGGCAAAGGCCGCCACGACCTGCGATTCGACGATTTCGGGAACGTCACCTACGACAACCCGGCCATGCGCGCGGGCCAAGAGTACGGCAAAGCAATCGCGGCCTTTCGCGATGGGCGGGCGGACTACGCCGCCTTTTACCTGGGCGCCGCGATGCATTACATCGGCGACATGTCGCAGTACGGCCATACCGTAAAGGGCGAAACCCATCACCACGATTTCGAGGCCTGGGTCGCGACCCTGACCCCGGCGGCAAAGGGTAGCCTGTTCGAAAGGTTCATTTTCCCGGACGGCAAGCTCGAGCCGCGCACCGCCTACGATGCCGTGGTGCGGACCGGGCGCTTCACCTGGGAGGGTCGCGCACCGGTGATGTCACCAGCCGACATGGACAATCGATACGACGGGATCGCGTCGATCAACGATGCGGCGTTCATCGAAAGCATCGGGCATTGCCTGAACAAAGCCGCCAACGAAGCAGCGGGCATGCTGTTCGGGTTTTACGAAACGGTCGTAAAGACGACGCCCCCATAAGCCATCGCTTCGGGGGCTCGTCGATTAGGCCGCGATTCCTGCATCGCGCCGCGGGCCGCCCTTGCCTTTACGACGCGGGCGACCGCTACGGCCTCCCGCACCTTCCGGCCGAGGACCGCTTTTGCGGAAGCCGCCGCGCGGGCCGTTCCGCCCGCCCCGTCCTTTGCCGCCGCGGCCTTTGCCACCCGAGGGCGCTTCGGCCAGGTCCGCGATTTCCGAAGCGTGGTACGGATGCTCTTCGAACACCGGCACCGGCTGACGGATGCAGCGCTCGATGTCCCGCAGACTGTCGCGTTCGTCATGGTCACAAAACGAAATCGCCATGCCGGACGCGCCGGCGCGGGCCGTACGCCCGATACGGTGAACGTAGCTTTCCGGATCGACCGGCAGGTCGAAGTTGATGACGTGGGTCACGCCATCGACATCGATGCCACGGGCCGCGATGTCGGTTGCGACCAGAGCACGGATTTCGCCGTCACGCAGGCCTTTCAGCGCCCGCTGACGGGCGTTCTGCGCCTTGTTGCCATGGATCGCATCGGCCTTAACACCATGCTGGTGCAGGTGCTTGGCGACACGGTCGGCACCATGCTTGGTGCGGGTGAAGATCACCGCGCGTTCGATGTTATCGTCGTTCATCAACTCATTGAGAAGCGCACGCTTGTTGTCCTTGGCGACA
This sequence comes from uncultured Rhodospirillaceae bacterium, assembly GCA_964012715.1. Classification (GTDB taxonomy): domain Bacteria; phylum Pseudomonadota; class Alphaproteobacteria; order Rhodospirillales; family Casp-alpha2; genus UBA1479. The sequence goes on from CAXGUG010000019.1 coordinate 27,891, forward strand.
AACAGAACGCGCTGATCGATGCGTTCGACCGTGGTCGCTTCGGGCGTAACTTCGACCCGGACCGGATCGGTCAGCAGTTCGTCCGCCAGACCGGAGATCGTCTTCGGCATCGTAGCCGAAAACAGAACCGTCTGCCGGTCGGCCGGAACGGCTTTGGCGACCCGGCGAACGTCGCCGATGAAGCCCATGTCGAGCATGCGGTCGGCTTCGTCCAGGACGAAGACTTCGATCCCGTCCAGGATCAAGTGACGCTGTTCCATCAGGTCCAACATCCGCCCCGGCGTCGCGACCAGGATATGCGCGCCGCGCACCAAGCCGGTGATCTGCGGGCGTATCGAAGCGCCGCCGAACACCGCCTGCACGCGCAGGTGAAGGTGGCGACCGTAAACCTTGATGCTGTCGGCGATCTGCACGACCAGTTCGCGCGTCGGCGCCAGGATCAGGACGAAGGGCCGCTTGCTGCGCGATTTGCGCGGTTCGTTCGCGAACTGCTGCAGGATCGGCAGGGCAAAGGCGGCCGTCTTACCGGTGCCCGTCTGGGCGATGCCCAACAGGTCACGCCCGTTCAGCAACGGCGGAATGGACTTTTCCTGAATAGGAGTGGGATTGGCATAGCCCTCTTCGGACAATGCGCGAACAAGCTGCTGGGCTAGATTCAGCCCGCTAAAATCAGTCATTTAAATTCGTTCTTTCGCGATCAAACTTTATCCTCCGCGCCCCACTGATCGTTACGGGGTTGCGGATCGCCGGCATTGTGCAAGCATTTGTCGGCGGCTTCCCGGTTCAGGAAGTCCTCGCCTCACGAAACGCCCGCATTGTCGGTTAGGATAGTAAACCGGACCGACGCATCGGCCTCGGCAAGCGATCGAAGATCGACTTGGATGGGAGTATCGCTGGGCACACAAGGCGCTTTCAGCGCGGGAAAGTCAAGAAAGATTATTGCGGCGCAACATTAGGAACCCAAAACCCGCCGCTTCATTTCCGCGACGGCGGCATGCGGGCTGGTCAAGATCGGCAGGCCCGTGCGCTCTTTGATTTCCGCTGCCAGGGGCGCCATTGAAAATTGCGCCAGGACGATACAGCCGCAGTCCTTCAGGTTCGGCGCGGCTTCGACCACCGCGCGGTCGTGGGCGTCTCGCCGCCCGGCCCCCAGGTCCGCCCAGGCCCCTTCGACCAGCCAGGGTTCGACGGTCAGATCGACGCCCCGCTTATCGGCCAGGGCTTCCATATCGGCCTTCATATCCGGCAACGTCTGGGGGTGGGTCGCCAACAAGCCGACCTGACCGCCCTGCTCCAACGCCGCATCCAAAATCGCTTCGTTGGGCTTCATCACCGGCACGTCGCTTTCAGAAGCGATCCGGTCGATGATCGCGCCGAAGGCGGAACAGGTGAACAGAATACCGTCCGGCTTTCGCGCCTTGGCATAGGCCGTCAGATTGAGAAACCGCTCGGTCAGGGGATCGGTGATCTTGCCGCCCGCCGCCGCCAAATCCATGGTCAGACTTTCGTCCAACAGGGTCCAATAAGAGGCATCGGACCACAGGTCCTTGAATGCGGTTTCAACCGGGGCGATGGCTTCGCGCGTAGCGTGAATAAGGGCGATCTGTTTTGTCATCCCCGCCTCATACGCGGGAAAGCGCCCCCATTGCAATCCCCAGGGAACGCCCGAGGGCAATCCCCCGCCGACTGCAAATTACACTGACCTATTGTAATCGGTCTCATTTATGGCACGATCAATCCGGGTTTGAACCAATTGGGGTTGGAGATTGCCCGTGTTTTTTTCCGCCGCAGCGTTCTTGCGGCGCGTTGGCACGTGGATTGCTTCAACCGCAGTAAAGTCGCCCCCGGCATCGATCCCAATAAGGGTCCCGTTCGGGGGTAAACGTGTTGACCGGCAATCCGGATGCGTATGCATGTGGCCTTTTGATATTGATCTGAAATCATTTTTCGCGATCGACATCGATCCGAAGACGATTCTGCCGTCTTCGCATGATCCCGTGCTGGTGCTGCTTTCCTTCTTCGTTGCCGTACTTGCCGGATTTGCCTTCGTCCATTTGCTGCATCGAATTGCAGAACGAGAATCTTCACCCTCCCGCCACATCTGGATGGCGGGTGGCGCTTTGATCATGGGCCTGGGCATCTGGGCCATGCATTTCATCGGCATGCAGGCCTATGAACTTCCGATCCTGGTCACATTCGATCCGTGGATCACCTTGATCTCCGCGATCCCCGCCGTTCTTGCCAGCGCCTGGAACCTGCAGATCGTGGCGCGGGCCCACGTCAGCCGCACCCGGCTGGTGATCGGTGGCGTCGTCCTTGGCGGCGGGATCGGCCTGATGCACTACACCGGCATGGCCGCCGTTCATTTTGACGCGTTCATCCGGTACGACCCGGCGCTGTTCGCCTTGTCACTGGTCGTCGCCATTGCACTGGCGATGGGGGCACTTTGGGTGGCGTTCAAGACGTCGCGCCGCACGGCGGCCCGGTCGCTGACCGGCGAAGGCTTAGCCGCGATCCTGATCGGCTCGGCTGTCGCGGGGATGCACTATACCGCGATGAGTTCCACCGTCTGCCTGGCTCAAACAAGCAACGCACTGCCGCTGCGCGACCTGGGCCCGGGCATCCTGGCCGGCGCGACCGCGATTGTCGCGTCGTTGATCCTGATCGCTGGGATCGCTGCGGTCGTGTTCGACCGGCGCCTGTCGAAAGAAATCTTCCAGCGCGAAGAAGCCGTCAATCAGGCCCAAGTCACCGAAGCGCGCCTTCGCTTGATCATGGATAACGTCGCGGATGCGGTTATCACCCTGGATTCCAGCGGCAGAATCGAAACCTGCAACGCGGCGGCGGAGAAAATTTTCGGGCGCAAATCGGATGACATCATCGGGCGGCCCTTGACCGCCTTTATCTCCGAAACGGAAAGCGCCGTCGGCAAACGCAAATTGATGCGCTACCTGTTGGATCCCAGCACCCGCAATCCCAACGGCGAGGGCTTCGAAGTCGTCGGCCGTCGCGAAGACGGCTCGATGGTATTTCTCGAAGCCGTGTTGTCCGAGGTGCGGGAGAATGGTCGCACGGTGTTGATCGCCGCCCTTCGAGATATTACCGAGCGGATGGTCGCGGCCCTGGCCCTGGCCCAAGCCAAGGAAGAGGCCGAGAACGCCAACCACGCGAAATCCGAGTTCATTTCCCACATGAGCCATGAGTTACGCACGCCGCTGAATGCGGTCATCGGCCTGTCCGAAGTATTGTTGGAAATGAAGGAAATGCGGGAGGACCCGGCGCGCCTCCAGGAATACCTGGGCGACATCCGCAACAGCGGCACGCATTTGCTGGAACTCGTCAACGAGATCCTGGACGTGTCGGTCATGGAGTCCGGCTCCCGCACCTTGCAGACCGAAGTCTTCGACGCGGTCGAGGAAGTGGAGGAAATCCTCCGTCCGCTGCGTGCGACCTTGCGGGCGACCAAGCCGCGTCTTTCGGTCTCGACCGACAACGGCCCCGTCCTGGTGACCGCCGACCGACAGTCGTTCCGCCAGATCGTCCTGAATCTGACGAACAATTCGATCCTTCACGGCGGCAGCGACGTACAGGTCGAAATTCGGGTGGAACAGGATACGTCGGGCGAGTTCGCCCGGATCATGGTCGCCGACAACGGCCCGGGAATCCCCGCCGAGTTGATGAAGGTCATCGGCCAGCCGTTCCCGCAGGCGCAGACGCCGTATGAATACACCCTGCAGGAAGCAACGACCGCGCGCGGCGCGGGCCTGGGCCTATATATCGTCAATCGCCTGATCGAATTGAACGGCGGCAGGTTCTCGTTGGAGAGCACGCCCGGCCTAGGCACCGTGGCGACGACGCTGTGGCCGAAGACCGCCAGCGCCGCCTAACCCCGGAATTTCGTCAGCAGACCTCGAACAGGCCCGCCGCACCCATGCCGCCACCGATGCACATGGTGACGACGACGTTCTTGGCGCCCCGGCGCTTGCCTTCGATCAGGATATGACCGGTCAGGCGCGCGCCCGTCATGCCGAACGGGTGGCCGACGGAAATGCCGCCGCCGTTGACGTTCAGCAGTTCCTGCGGAATGCCCAGTTTGTCGCGGCAGTACAGCACCTGCGAGGCGAAGGCTTCGTTCAGTTCCCAAAGATCGATGTCGTCCATCTTCAGGCCCTGGCGCTCCAACAGGCGCGGGATCGCGAACACCGGACCAATGCCCATTTCATCAGGCTCGCAACCGGCGATGGCCAGGCCCTTGAAGATACCCAGGGGCTGCAGACCACGGCGCTCGGCCTCTTTCTCGGACATCACGACACAGGCCGAGGCCCCGTCGGACAACTGCGAAGCATTGCCCGCAGTCACGAACTTGTCCGGGCCCATCACCGGCTGTAGGCCGTTCAGGGCTTCCAGCGTGGTCGATGGACGGTTGCCTTCGTCCTTGGTCAGGGTCACTTCCTTTTCCGTGACCTCGCCCGTTTCCTTGTTCTTGACCAGCATCTTCGACGGCAGCGGCACGATTTCGTCGTCGAACAACCCGGCTTCCTGGGCGCGGGCGGTGCGCATCTGGCTTTCGAACGCAAATTCGTCCTGGGCCTCGCGGGTGACGCCATAACGCTCGGCGACGTTGTCGGCCGTGTTGATCATCGGAATCCACATGTCCGGCTTGTGTTCCCACAGCCATTCTTCCTTGACCTCGTTGGCCATGGCGTTGTCGCGGACCAGGCTGATGCTTTCCAGGCCACCGCCGACGGCGACCGGAACGCCGTCCAGCACCACGCGGTTGGCGGCAACGGCAATGGCCTGCAGGCCCGACGAGCACAGGCGGTTGATGGTCGTGCCGCCCGTGGTCACGGGCAGACCGGCGCGGATCACCGACATACGGGCGATGTTCTTACCGGTGGCGCCTTCGGGCATGCCGCAGCCCAGGATCACGTCTTCGACCTCGGCCGGGTCGATCCCGGCGCGCTCGACCGCGTGTTTGATGACATGGCCGCCCAGGGTCGCCCCATGGGTGTTGTTGAAGGCACCGCGACCGGCTTTGCCGATCGGCGTGCGGGCGGTGGAAACGATAACGGCGCGTTGCATTTTATTGTTCCTTTTTCTTAATGCCTTAGAGGTCGGCAAACTTGCCGCCCGAACGGGCGAGCTTTTCAAGAAGCGGCGCCGGTTCCAGCGCCGGGGAAGCAACCTTGGCCCAATGGGCCAGGCGTTCATAAACGTGGGCCACACCGACCTGATCGGCGTGGAACATCGGGCCGCCCTTGGCGACCGGGAAGCCATAACCGTTGATCCACACGATGTCGATATCCGACGCGCGCTGGGCCATGCCTTCGTCGAGGATTTTCGCGCCCTCGTTGATTAGGGCGTAGAAGCAGCGCTCGTGAATTTCCTGATCGGTGATCTCGCGGCGCTCGAAGCCCAGTTCGGTCGAGACTTCCTTGATGATCTCTTCAACCGCGGGATCGGGCAGCGGCTTGCGCGAACCTTCTTCGTACTTGTACCAGCCCATCATGTTCTTCTGGCCCTTGCGGCCTGCTTCGACCACACGGTCGGCGACCACCGGCCAGCGTTCGCCCGGCTGGATGAACTGCTTCTGGCGCTGACGAACGAGATAGGACACGTCCAGACCGGCCAGGTCGCCCACGGCCATCGGGCCCATAGCGAACCCAAAGTCGAGAAACACCTTATCGACCTGCTGCGGCAGGGCACCTTCCTCGATCAGGAAATAGGCCTGACGGGTATAGCGGTGATACATGCGGTTGCCGACAAAGCCGTCGCAGTTGCCGACCAGAACCGGAATTTTGGCGATCCGCTTACCCAGGTCCATGACCGTGGCGATCACGTCCTTGGCCGTTTCCTTGCCGCGCACGTTTTCCAGCAATTTCATGACGTTGGCCGGGCTGAAGAAGTGCGTCCCGATCACGTCCTGCGGCCGCTTGGTCGCGGCGGCGATGGCGTCGACATCCAGAGTCGAGGTGTTGGAGGCCAGGATCGCACCCGGCTTCATCACCGCGTCCAGTTCGCCGAAGATCTTTCGCTTCAGGTCCATTTCCTCGAACACCGCCTCGATCACGATATCGGCGGGGCCCAGATCGGCATAGCTGGTCGTGCCGGAAATCATGCTCATCCGCTTGTCCATGGCGTCCTGGCTGAGGCGGCCCTTGGACACGGTCGCGGCATAGTTCTTTTCGACCTTGGCCATCCCGGCCTTTAGCGCCTCTTCCGAGGTTTCCAGCACCTTGACCGGAATGCCCGCATTGGCGAAGCACATGGCGATACCGCCGCCCATGGTGCCGCACCCGACGATGGCCGCGGTCTCGATCGGGCGCTTGGCGACGTCCTTGCCCACGTCCTTGACCTTGGCCGCTTCGCGTTCGGCGAAGAACAGATGACGCTGCGCCGCCGATTGCTCGGAATCGCGGCATTTGACGAAGATTTCGCGTTCCAGCTTCATCCCTTCGTCGAACGATTTGGTCGCCGCGATCTCGACGCAGTCGATGCAGGCCAGCGGCGCCAGCAGACCGCGCGACCGCTTTTCCCAGGTCTTGCGCGCCTCGGCAAACACTTCCGGGTCGGCGTCGGCGACCGGCAGGTCGCGCACCTTGCGAAGCTGGGCCCCGTCGGCGACCAGCTTGGCCGCATAGGCAACCGCGCCATCGGTCAGGTCTCCGTCGATCACCGCGTCCAGAATGCCCAGGTCCGCCGCCGCCTTGGCGGCGACCGGATCGCCGGACAGGATGACCTTCAATGCCCGCTTGGCGCCGATGATACGCGGCAAGCGCTGCGTCCCGCCCGAGCCGGGAACGATGCCCAGCTTGACTTCGGGCAGGCCCAGATTGGCCGTGGCGTCGCCGACGCGGTAATGGCTGCTCAGCGCCAACTCGCAGCCGCCGCCGAAGGCCGTGGCATGGATCGCCGCGACGACGATCTTGGGAAAGTCTTCAATCCGCGCGCAGACCTCGCGCAGGGCCGGGTCGGCCACCGGCTTGCCGAATTCCCGAATGTCCGCACCGCCGGAAAAGCACCGCCCCCCGCCGCGCAGAACGACCGCGTCAACGTTGTCATCGGCGGCGGCCTGATCCAGGGCCGCGACGATACCGGCGCGCACGGCATGGCCCAGGGCGTTTACCGGCGGGCTGTCCATGGTGATGACGGCGATGCGATCCCGGACTTCCAGGGACACGGGGTTTTCAGTCTGCTCTGCGGACATGATCTTTCTTTCCTTTTGCTTTTGCGGACGCGGGCCGATCAGGCCTTGCCCGGTTTCAGGCTGCTCAAGTTGGTATAGGCGCTGAGGTGTTCCAGCGACGCATTGACATCGATCACCACCGGCCCGTCATGGGCCAGGGCTTCGGCCAGCGCCGGATCGGCGTCTTCCGGCTTGTCGATACGCAGGCCCAACGCGCCGAAGCTTTCCGCCCATTTAGCGAAATCCGGATTGACCAGGGTCGTCGCCTCGACACGGCCGGGGAAGGACTTTTCCTGATGCAGGCGGATGGTGCCGTAGCATTTGTTGTTGGACACGAAAATCCGGACCTTGGCCCCGTATTGCACGGCGGCGGCCAGTTCATTCCCCGTCATCAAGGTTCCGCCATCGCCGCAGACCGTCACGACCTGCCGGTCGGGATAGCGCAACGCCGCCGCAACCGCCGACGGCACGCCCAGGCCCATGGCCCCGGAGACCGCACCGATCAGAACCTGCGTCTGCTTGAATGGGTAATAGCGGTGGACCCAGGAATTGAAGTTCCCTGCATCCATGGTGATGATCGCATCGTCGCGCAGCTGATTGCGGAAGGCGCTGACGACATGGCCGAAGTTGACGCCGTCCGACGCGGACCAGGGCTTCCATTCCATCATCTTGCGATTGGCGTCGCGCAGGCGCTTCAGCCATTCGCCCCGGCCCTTGGGCGGTTCCTGAGCATTGATGCCGGCCAAGCGGGCCAGGAAGTCTTCGGCATCGGCGCAGATCGATTGCGACGTTTCGAACACGTGATCCAGATGTTCGGAATCCGGATAGATATGGATCAGCGGCTGGCGCGGCTGCGGCGCTTCGGGCAGCAGGTAGCCCTGGGTCGTGACATCGCCCAGACGCGTGCCGACGGCAACGATCAAGTCGGCATCTTCCAGCGTTTCGCGGATCGATGCAGGAATCCCATAGCCCAAGTGCCCGGCGAAATGATCATGCTCATTGGGGAAAATGTCCTGGTTCTTGAAGCTGGTCGCGACAGGCGTGGACCAAACTTCAGAACAGGCCAGCAACGCCGTGCGCCCACCCGGGCTGCGCAGCAGTCCGCCGCCGATCAGCAACGGGCGTTTGGCCTTGGCGATGGCAGCGGCCACGGCGCGAACCTGATCGTCGGTCGCGACCGGCTTTTGCAGGGCCATCGGGGCCGTGCCCGCCCCCTCGACCGGATCGAGCAACATGTCTTCGGGCAGGACAACCACGACCGGGCCGGGGGTGCCTTCCTGGGCGATCTGAAATGCCTGGGCGACGACCTTGGACAGGTTCTTCGGCTCGTGCACTTCTTCGACATGTTTCGCCATATCGCCGAAGGTGATGCGGTAGTCGACTTCCTGGAAGGCACCACGCCCCAGGTCGGTGCGCGGCACCTGGCCGATGAACAGCACGAAGGGCACGGCGTCCTGCTGCGAGGTATGCACCCCGATCGCGGCATTGGTGGCACCCGGGCCGCGGCTGACGAAGGCCACGCCGGGCGCGCCGGTCAGCTTGGCGTCGGTCACCGCCATGAAAGCCGCACCACCTTCGTGGCGGCAGGCGACAACCTGAATTTCTTCCCGGTCGAACAGGGAATCCAGAACCGAAAGGTAGCTTTCTCCCGGGACGCAGAACACACGGTCGACACCGTGCAGGGCAAGCGTATCCACCAGGGCGTCGGCGGCGCGAATCATAACAATAGTCTCCCTCAAGGCTGGGGCGCTGGGCCCCTTAGGCCCGCCGGGACCCAACAGGTCCGGGCGGAAATTTAACATGTGTCATTGGGGTGGCGTCAAAGCCTGCTCAGTCGGCGGCCCCTTCGGCGTCGGACCAGCTGTAACCGGCGAAGCGGTCGCGCAGGTCCTTCTTCGAAATCTTGCCGGTCGCGGTATGGGGGATTTCCTCGACGAACACGATATCGTCGGGCAACCACCATTTGGCGACATGCTCGGCCAGAGTGGCGCGAATGTCGTCGGGCTTTGCCTGGGCCCCTTCACGCAGGACCACGACCAGCAAGGGCCGTTCCTCCCACTTCGGGTGCTTGATGGCGATGGCCGCGGCCTCGACCACGTCCGGATGGGCCAGGGCATAGTTTTCCAGATCGATCGAGCTGATCCATTCGCCGCCCGATTTGATCAGGTCCTTGGATCGGTCCGAAACGCGGATCAGGCCATCCGGCGTGATGCTGGCGACATCGCCGGTACCGAACCAGCCTTCTTCGTCGAACGCGGCGGCGGTCGCCTCGGCATCCTCGAAGTAAGCGCCGCAGACCCAGGGGCCGCGCACGAACATCTGACCGATGGCCTGACCGTCGTGCGGCAGGCGATTACCCTGATCGTCGCAGATCTTGAATTCGATCCCGAACAGGGGGCGGCCTTGGGTTTGCTGAACTTTGTAGCGTTCCTCGGCCGGCAGGTCCTGATGCAGCTTGCGCAGGCGACCGGTCGACCCGGCGGCGCTCAGCTCCGTCATGCCCCAGGCATGAACGACATGAACGCCGTAATCTTCTTCGAACGTCCGGATCATGGCCAGCGACGGGGCCGACCCGCCGACGTTCAAGATTTCCAGATGGTTCAGCTTGGCGCCCGTTTTTTTCAGATGTTCCAGCACGCCGATCCAAATGGTCGGCACCCCGGCGGTGACGGTGACCTTTTCGTCCTCGAGCAGGCGATAGATGTTGTCGCCATGCATGTGCGGTCCGGGCAAGACCAGCTTCGCGCCGCAGAGCGGCGCCGCATACGGAGCCATCCAGCCATGGACGTGGAACATGCTGACTGCGGGCAGCAGAACGGTGCGCGACGAAATGCACAGCGGGTGGTCGCTGGTCGTCCCGGCCAGGGCGTGCAGCGACATCGCCCGATGGCTGTACAGAACGCCCTTGGGATTACCCGTGGTGCCCGAGGTATAGCAAAGCGCGCAGGCTGTCTGTTCATCCAGGATCGGCCAGTCGAATTCGTCGTCCTCGGCCGCCATCAGATCTTCGAAACAGACCGCGTTGCGCAGGCTCGTTTTCGGCATCTTGTCGCTGTCGCACAGGATGACGAACTTTTCGATGGTCGGGCATTTGTCCTGAATGCTTTCCATCAGCTCAAGCCAGGTCGTGTCGAGGAACATCACCCGGTCCTGGGCATGATTGATGATGTATTCGATCTGATCCTGGAACAGACGCGGGTTGACCGTGTGGATGACCGCGCCGATCCCGCCGATGGCGTAATACAGCTCAAGGTGCCGATAGGTCGTCCAGGCCATGGTGCCGATGCGGTCGCCTTCCTGAACGCCCAGGCGTTTCAGGGCATTCGCCAGACGGCAGATGCGCTTGTAGGCATCGGCATAGGTGTAGCGGTGCATGTCGCCTTCGACCCGATGGGTCACCACTTCGACATCGCCATGCCAAGCGGCAGCATGCTTGACGATTCTCGACGTCAAGAGCTGCACGTCCATCATCAGTCCCTGCAAGGGTATTCCTCCTTCACGCGGTCTTGGTTTTCTCTTTTTGCCGGGCATTGCACCCGGTTTTGTTGGACTATGGCGGCATGCAGACCCCGAAATCAAGCGGATGTGAAAGAGCCGTTCGCCATGCGAAATAGGCGCTGCGGGAGCCTTGAATTTCAAGGTTGAAGGGTTAACACTTCCGCGCCTGCCGATGGCCGCCATCGGGCGTCCGGCAGGCCCGGAAAGAATAAACTGGAAACCGACAAGGGCCCGACCATGGACTTAACGCCTTCTCCCCGCACCCTCGAACTGGCCGAAAAACTGACTGCGTTCATGAACGCCGAGGTCTATCCCAACGAAGCCCTGTTCGAACAACAACTGAACGAAGGCGGCAACCGCTGGAAGGTCGTGCCGATCGTCGAGGAATTGAAGGATAAGGCGAAGGCCGCGGGCCTGTGGAACCTGTTCCTGCCGGAAAGCGATCTGGGCGCCGGACTGAGCAACCTGGAATACGCGACGCTGTGCGAGATCATGGGCCGGGTCCCCTGGGCGCCCGAAGTCTTCAACTGCAACGCGCCCGATACCGGCAACATGGAAACCTTGGTGCGCTACGGCGACGATGCGCAAAAGGAAAAATGGCTGAAGCCGCTGTTGAACGGCGATATCCGCTCGGCCTTCGCGATGACGGAACCGGATGTCGCATCCTCCGACGCGACCAACATCAAGACCCGGATCGAACGCGACGGCGACGAATATGTCATCAACGGCCGCAAGTGGTGGACCTCGGGCATCGGCTCGCCCCATTGCAAGATCCTGATCGTGATGGGCAAGAACGACCCCGACGCCGAAACCTATCGCCAACAGTCGATGATCCTGGTTCCGGTCGACACTCCGGGGGTCAAAGTTGAACGGATGCTCAACGTCATGGGCTTCGATGATGCGCCGCATGGCCATGGCGAGGTGACCTTCGACAACGTGCGCGTCCCGGCGGGCAACATGCTTCTGGGCGAAGGCCGTGGCTTCGAAATCGCCCAGGGCCGCTTGGGCCCGGGCCGCATCCACCATTGCATGCGGATCATCGGCATCGCCGAACGGACGCTTGAGCTGATGTGCAAGCGGGCGACGGAACGCGAAACCTGGGGCAAGGCGCTGGCCGACCGGGACGTGACCCAGGAACGCATCGCGCAAAGCCGGATCGAGATCGAGATGTGCCGCCTGCTGGTGCTGAAGGCCGCCTACATGATGGACACGGTCGGCAACAAGGCCGCGCGGCAGGAAATCGCCATGATCAAGGTCGCCGCCCCCAACATGGCATTGACCGTCGTCGACCGGGCGATGCAGTTGTTCGGTGGGGCCGGCGTCAGCCAGGATACGCCGCTGTCCTATTTCTGGTCGCGTATGCGGGCCATGCGCTACGCCGACGGTCCGGACGAAGTCCATCGCCGCCAGATCGCCCGCATGGAATTGCGCCGTCAGGTCGACTGGCCTCGGCGCGGCTAGGCGCGCGCTTTCCCTTACAGAACAATGAAACATGCCGGGGATTTTTATTTACCCGGCATGTTTCCATTCAAATAAATTTTAAAATCATTCAGGCCTTTGTTCGACATAGGTTATTTGCCGGTTTTTCTTTATGTTTTGCGCAGGTCAATACCCACGACACGTCACTAGGCGTCGAGTAATCATTGACTTTTATCGACGAATCCCCACATATGGTCTGACGTGTTACATTTGTTATGTCGATCTTAGATACCGGCTCGCCGGTTAGCTTCGTTATCCCTTGACAATGTGTACGTAGCTTTCTCGCGCTTCCGCATGGAGCGGAGCGCTTTTAATTTACCCATTGAACGAGGAATTACGACAATGGCTACTGGTGTTGTGAAATGGTTCAACCCGACCAAAGGTTTCGGTTTCATCCAGCCCGATGACGGCTCTCAGGATGCGTTCGTGCATATCTCTGCCGTTGAACGCGCTGGCATGCAGACCCTGAACGAAGGCCAAAAGGTCTCTTACGACCTCGAGCCGGGCAGAAACGGCAAGGCTTCCGCCGAAAACCTGTCGCTCGCCTAACACGGATCGGCCGCTGTCGGCATTTTGCCGGGGGCGGCCCCTCCACCCCGTTAAGGGCAGCGTGACCCTCATGCCGCCTGCGATTTATAAGCAGAGTAGGAGTCACGCATTGGCCAATCAAAGCCATGAACGCCTGTCCGCACGCTCGCGTGCGGAAACAGAATTCCTAGCCGCTCAGAAAAAGAGTAAGAAGGCTTTGGAAGAAAAAGAACGTGTCCGTCGCGAAAAAGCCGAACACGTCGCCGACTTGAAGTCGAAACGCCTGGCAATGGAAAAGGCCGCACACGAAGCGGCTGAACAAGAAAAAGCCGCCACATCGGCGACCGCCAAGCCGGCGAAGAAAGTTTCAAAGAAGACTCTGCCACAGTTCCATCGCTTCTAGCACGCCGCGCTTTTGCCCCTACGCGAAGCACGGACCACCAGACATCGCGACCAGGATCAGGCAACGCTATGAACGACGATAATCTTCCCGGCAGGCCAAAACCGCCGTGGCGTCGCGACGACAAAGCACCGTCGGCTGAACAGGCGCCGTCCCAGAAGTCATCCGCTGACAAGTTCAGCACAGACCGAGAAACCGACAGGGCGGACCTTCGGGGTCTTGTTCGGGCCCTTCGCTCTTCACTGCGCGACGATGCACGCAAACGCGATGCTGAGAAGGATTGCTGACGAGGCGTTCAGTCCAAGGCGCGAAATTCTCACCCAAAGGGCCTAGTTAGATGAGCAACTCAAGAAATGCCGAAGCCATGGACGCCGAAACGGCACCGGTCACACCAACATGGGACCGCGCCAAACCTCGGTCATGCCTGCGTTGTGAAACCTGGTTTCTGAGCACGTGGTCCGGCGAGCGCATCTGCCCCCATTGCAAGGGGTCCAGCGCTTGGCGCAACGACTCCCCCCTTCCACGACGCGCCCCTTGAAATGCTACTCGGTCGGAATGGTCGCGACGCTGGTAAACTGCCCGTTGCCCATCCGCCGTACGATCACCATCTCACCTGATTGTGGCCCGGCCCCGGCCAGAGCCGAGATCACCACGAAATGGGTCACCAGGACCGTCGCCTGATCAAACGGCTGTGCCTTGACCCAGGCCCGCAGCGCCTTCATCTGCTTTTCCTTCAAATCCGGTCGACCGTGGAACGAATTCAATTCGGGCAGTTCCGTAACCGAGCCCAAGCCCAAGCCCTTGGCCGTATCCAGACAGCGGCACCATTGGCTCGACAAAACGCGCGCCTTCGTCACCCCCGCCGCGTGCAACTTCTTTCCGATACGAACGGCCTGCGCCCGCCCCTCGTCGCTTAGGTTTCGCTGGGTCGAACAGTCCCCCAATTTGAACCCCGCCGGATCGCCGCCACCGGGCGCGGTCGCATGGCGGATCATCACGAAATGATCCCCTCGGGACAGCAACTGCCGGACTTCCGACAACTCCGCCGCACGAGCCGAAGCAGCGCCAGCAACGATTCCGGTCAACAAAAGGACGAAGCGAAAGAACTTACACAGGCGCATTACGATTTCCTTGGTCACTGATGGCGAGCCCTACCTGATAGTCATATCAGACTTTGGTCATATTTATGCCGTTCGGGCGAACGGATAAAATGGCACTGTTTCCGACAAATGGCGATGACGTGGGATTGGTGCCTTGAAATACCGTTTTATCCTGTTCGCCATTTTTGGCGCGGGGGCCCTGGCTCTCCTTAGCCTAATCGGCGTGCAACGGTTCAACGCGACCATGGATCGGACCGTCACCGATCAGGCCGAACGCCATTCCCTCGCCTGGGCAAGGTATATCGGGGACCATCTGACCCGCATCGAAATGCTTGCCTCCGGCAGTCCGCCGACCGAGGAGGAACGGCGATTTCTGCAATCCGCGCGCGGTTTCGGCGACATCTTTCGGTTCAAGGTCTATGACCCCCAGGGCGTTCTCCGCCTGCTGTCCGATTATTTGAATTCGCGTATCACTATGCCCGCCGCCCGCGACGAGGACAGCATCTACCCGCTTCGCGTGACCGCCACCGGCGAGCCTTTCATCCGCTTGATGGACGGACGTCACCGTGTCGACCGCCCCGACGTCTATGTCGAGGCCTATATTCCGATCCGGCGGAACGAACGGATTGTCGCCGTGGCCGAGGTATATATCGACAGAACCGCCGAAGCGCAGGCCCTTCGGCACGACTTTCTCACTTTCGGGTGGCAGGCCACAGGCCTTGTCATCCTGGCCCTCTGCATTCCCGGCGCGGCTGCCCTATGGGCATTCGGCAAGCTGAGGCAGCACAATCGCATGCTGGACGACGAAGGGAAACGCGCCCGCGAAGCAGAACGCAGCAAAGGGCGCTTCCTCGCACATATCAGCCATGAATTCCGCACCCCGCTGAATTCAATTCAGGGGCTGGCGCAGGTCCTTCTGCGCGGTGATGTCGGCCCCTTGGAGAACGCCAAACATCGTGAATACGTTCACGACATCCACGATAGCGGTCGGCACCTGTTGTCCCTGGTCAACGACCTTTTGGATCTGTCGAAGATCGACTTCGGGAAGTACGAATTGCTGGAAAGCGATTTCGACATCGGGAAGTGCGTCCATGGCGCCCTGCAGGTCGTCAAAGGCTGGGAAGCCGCCGGCGCGCTACACCTGGGCACGCGGGGCCTCAATACCGGCTTGTTCGTGCACGCCGACCGGCGCGCGATTTATCAATCGGTGCTCAATCTGTTGGCCAACGCGGTAAAGTTCACGCCGCCTGCCGGTAGCATCGACCTCTCGATCAGCATGGATGGAGATGAATGCCTCATCACCGTCAGCGACACGGGCGTCGGGATCGCCGAACAGGACCTGCCCCGAGTATTCGAGCCATTCATGCATGAGGACGATCGGGACTATATATCCCCCCGACGCGGAACGGGCCTGGGGCTTGCCCTGGTCAAGTCGCTGATCGATCTGCACGGTGGGCATATCACCATCGACAGCACCCCCGGAAAGGGCACGACGGTCCGGGTGTTTCTGCCCAAGGCAAGGATCATCAACCCGCCCCGTCCCGCAACGGGACTTTAAAACCTTCGTCAACAGGGCGTCACACTAGGGCTGTAGCGGTCCTTCATGAAACATGCCCATCCAGCCGCCCTCCCCTTGTCCGTTGCCGTACTGGTCGCCCTGTACCGGCATTCCGGCGCGGGCGGACACGTTAAGTCCTGGGAACGGTTCGCCGAGGCGGCGACGACCTTGCCAGAACGCATCGACCTGACCGTTCATTTTCTAGGCGAAGCGGAAGGCCGCGAAGACCTGTCGCGAAACGTACGCCTGAAAACCTGGCGACCTCGCCTGTCGACGCGAAGCCTGCCGTTCCTGGGCGCCACGCCGGGTGATACCGACATCGCCCCGCACCACCGCAGCCTGAGCGAAGACCTAGTCGCAGCGGACGTCATCCACACGACCGACGCCTACTTCTCGTTTACCGGCAGCGCCCGTCGGACCGCCAACCGAACAGGAACACCATTGGTCACGTCGGTCCACACGGATACCCCTGGATACGCTCGGGCCGTTACCGAACGCTTGTTGACCCCCGTATTCGGCAATAGCTTTCTGACCCGTACCCTGCCTGAGCGCCTGGAACATAACCTGGCGCGACGGCTCCATCGCCATCAAAGCGAAACCGCCTTTACACTGGTGTCTTCGGCCAACCAACGGGAAAGCGCTATCGCCGCCGCCGGCATCGACCGCGTACGGCATTTGGCCCGAGGCATCGATTTCGACCGCTTCACGCCGAGCGCCGCGGACCGCGCCTATCTTGATCGGAAATATGCTGTTCCCCAGGATCGGTTTTTGATCGCCTATGCCGGGCGGCTCGACTGCTGCAAGAACGTCGATCTTCTGCCACGCGCCTTTTCGCCCGATCTGATGCAGGCCATGAATGCGCATTTACTATTCGTCGGCGACGGCCCGGAACGACTGCGGTTGAACAGGCATTTCGGCGACACCGCCAGCCTGCCAGGCGTCTTGCCACAGGCCGACGTCGCCCGCGCTCTGGCCTCGGCCGATTTGTTTATCTTCCCATCCAAGCTGGAAACGTTCGGGAACGTCATCCGGGAGAGCCTTGCTTCCGGCACAGCGGCCTTTGTTTCCGACCAGGGATCGGGCGCCGGAGACGTGATCGACGCAGTGACCGGACGCTATCTTCCGTCTGACACCCCGTCGGCTTGGCGAGAAGCCGTGGCGCAACTGACTTCCCAGCCGGCACGCGCAAAAGCCTGGGGCCGCGCCGCCGCGACCATGGCCCGTGAACGTTTTCCTTCCTGGCGGGAAGTTCTATTGCGCGACCTCATCCCGGTTTGGGAACAGGCTGCGGGAAGCATGGAAAACGCGGCACACCGCCGCGCGGCTTAAGTCCCTAGCCTCGCCCGTCGCGTTCGACCAGCCCCCAGGCGATTTCCGACAAGGTCCGGCAGACGTCCCGCCGCTCCAACGCAGCGGCGCTGGTCGCATTCCCGTCCAGGCCACGCTTATAGACGCCCTGTGCGATGGCGCCCAGGCGGAACAGAGACAGGGCTTGATAGAACGTCCAGTCGCCCAAATCCTCTCGCCCGGTGCGTTTGGCATAAGCCGCCAGGTAATCCTGTTCCGACGGAATGCCGGTGACCCCCGGATCGTTGGCCCGCAAATCCCCCCGCCGTTTGTCCGGCATATGCCAGGGCAGGCAGTTGTAGGCAAGGTCGGCCAAAGGATCGCCCAGAGTCGACAGTTCCCAATCGACCACCGCCAACACACGCGGCTCGGTCGGGTGGAAGATCATGTTCTCCAGCCGGAAATCGCCATGGGCGATGGTCGTCTCGGCATCCTGCGGCACGTTTTCCGGTAGCCATTCGATCAGATTGTTCATGGCTGTCAGATCGTCCGTGGCCGACGCCTGATACTGCCCCGTCCAGCGCTTGACCTGACGCGCGGCATAGCCGCCTTCGCGCCCGAAATCGGCCAGCCCCGCGGCCCGCCAGTCGACACGGTGCAACCCGGCCAGGGCTTCGTTCATGGAATCATAGACCGCCGCCCGCTCGGCCGGGGCCATATCGGGCAACCACAATTCCCGGAACACCCGGCCATCGACATGGGCCATCACATAGAACGCCTGCCCCAAAACGGCCTCGTCCATGCACAGCACCAAGGCATCGGCGACCGGCACGCCTGTGCCGCGCAGCGCCGACATGATGCGGAACTCCCGGTCGACGGCATGAGCCGACGGCAACAGATCGCCCGGCGGCTTCTTGCGCAGAACGAAACGGCGGCCCGCGGCATCGGTCAATTCATATGTCGGATTGGACATGCCGCCGGCGAACTGGCGCGCGGTCAGCGGTGGCGTCAAACCATCGAGATGCCCTGCCAGATAAGCGGCCAATGCATCAAGGTCGAGGGCGTGAGGATCGGTTTGGGAAGGGGTGTTATCGGTCATAGCAGCAAGACTTATAGTCGAGGACGTAGCGGCTTGACGACTATCTTCAATCCCCTGTCAGCCAATTCGTCCCCGACCGAGCGCCGGTCAGTTCAGCTTCCAGGCCTTCGGGCGCGAAGGAATCCAGCCGCGGCTCGATCCTATCCAGCAGATCGCGCGAGATGAACGGCTTTATCTTTTCAGGAATTTCGTCGTAGTGCAGTTTCTGATGCAGAATCTGCGAGGTGAAGAAATCGACCAGAATTTCGCGCAGGTCGTTGAGCCCCAGTTCGTGGGTTTCCCGCCATAATGTCCGGTGCAAGCCATAGGCGTTTCTTATCGTCTCGACGAACTTGGATTTTCCACAAGGTTTCTTGATGCCGTAGTGCGCGGCTTTCTGGCGGCGCGACACTTGCAGGTATTGGTCGGATTCCGAAATTACGATGCGCACGGTCTGCGGATAGTTTTCCGCCAAGTGCGCAAGCAATGAATTGAGATTGACCCCGGACGCATCGACATCAATCACCGCCACGTCGAATTCATCGTCACGCAGCCACGCCATGGCTTTGTCCGTCCCCGCGGCAAAGGCCATGTCCCACTCAGCTTCCTGCTCTTTCAGGCTGGCGCGCAATACGCCCAGAACCTGAATGTCGCCGCCGATGAACAATATCCTCGGGATCATCTCCGTCATCCCCATACACTAGTTTTCTAATGATATGGCGGAGACGTCCCGAAGCAATTGATTTAAAACAGGTTGCGCTTAATCGCGATCAAACGGCCTTGTCGGCTTTCAGGGCAGCGACTTCGTCGGCGCCATAACCCAGTTCGGTCAACAGCTCGTCCGTATCCTGGCCCAGCAACGGCGGGGCCGTATCTGTCTTGACCGCTTCTCGGTTGATCTTGATGCCGGCGCGGGCGACGCGCACGTCACGGCCTACGCCCGGCACGTTTTCGAACGTCGCGATCAAGCCCCGGTCGGCGATCTGCGGATGGGCCAGGATTTGCGCCACGTTCATCACCTCGCCCGCCGGAACGCCGGCATTGTTCAGGGCCTCGCGCCATTCGCTCGCCGGTTTGGCCGCCATCGCCTGTTCCAACTCGGCGGTCAGCGCCGGGCGGTTGTCCAACCGCGCCTGCCGCTCGGAGAAACGGGGGTCGGTTTTCAGCTCCGGTCGACCGACGACGTCGCAGACCGCTTCGAACTGTTCCTGTTTATTGGCGGCGATGTTCAGCAGGCCATCGCCCGTGCGGAACGTCCCGGACGGGCTGGCGGTGAAGTTATCGTTGCCCATGGGCTGCTGTTCCATGCCCAACTGCAGATAGTTGGACACGACCCAACCCATGGTCGATAGGACGGCCTCCAGCATCGCGACATCGATGAAGCAGCCCCGGTTGTTCGGGTCCTTGTTGCCCAGGGCCGAGGCCACGGCGAAGGCCGCCGTCATCCCGCCGATCGTATCCGCCATCGGATAGCCGACCCGCAACGGCGCGGCTTCCGGCGTCCCGGTCACCGCCATCACGCCGGACATGCCCTGGATGATCTGATCATAGGCAGGGGCATGGCGCAGCGGGCCGTCCTGACCAAAGCCGGAGATTGCGCAATAGATCAGATTGGGATGGTCTTTCTTCAGGACTTCGTAGCCGACGCCCAGGCGGTCCATGACGCCGGGGCGGAAGTTTTCGATCAGCACATCCGAGGTTGCGACCAACTTGTGGAAGACCTCTTTGCCCTTGTCCGACTTCATGTTGATGGTTATCGACCGCTTGCCCGTGTTCTGGGCCAGGAACGACGTTCCCATGTAACGCTTGTTCAGTTCGGGATCGGCGCCCAATTGGCGGGCCAGATCACCGGATCCCGGAACCTCCACCTTGATCACTTCGGCGCCCATATGGGCCAATTGGTGTCCGCAGAAAGGTCCGGCAAGGACGTTGGTCAGATCGAGAATGCGAATGCCGGCGAGTGGCTTCAAGGGAGGTCTCCTCAGGGAATCAGGTTTCTTATTCTTCAGCGGCGGGAAGATTAGCCCGAGCGACCCACCCGAGAAAACTTCGTTTTTCTATCCCCGTCACGGAGAAATCCTAAGGCGGGCTAGTCGTCGGCGGCGTCGATCCGCTGCGACTTGAGAATATTGACCGCTTCTTCCAATTCCTTGATCGAGGCTTGGCGCCGTTCTTCGTCCAAACGCATGAGATCGACCCAAAGCCTGAGACCAAGGATATCGTCGCGCCGGATATAGCGTTCATCGGGCTTCCAATCCTGGAAGATATCCCTGATCGCAAACGGCTCGACCGGGTCTTTGATTCCCTTAACCTGGATCGGCTCCATGGGGTCTGCTTCGATCTCGTCGCGGACCAGGGAATAGGTTTCGTGTGAAATGGTCACGCCATCCGGCTCGCAAATCGCCTCCAAACGTGCGGCCAAATTAACCTGCCCCCCGATGATGGTGTAGTCGATCCGCTGTTCCGAGCCGAAGTTCCCGACGTTGCAATAGCCCGTGTTGATGCCGCACCGAATATGGAACGGGAAGCGGAACCCCATGTCCGCCCATTTAGCCCGCAGGTCGACCATGCGGCGCTGCATGGCGATGGCCATACGTACCGCCGCCAGGGCGTCCTGCTTGATGCCCTTGGTTTCCGGATCGCCGAAAAAGACCATGACGGCATCGCCGATGTATTTGTCGATGGTCCCACCGAATTCCAACGCGATCTCGGTCATCTTGGTGAGATAGTCGTTGAGGAGATAGGTCATATCCTCCGGTTCCATCTCTTCCGTCGTCGCCGTGAAGTCCTTGATGTCTGAGAAGAACACCGTGAGCTTCTTGCGTTCGGTCTGAACCTCGGCCTCGGACTCGCCCGAGAAAATGGCCTCATAAATCTGTGGCGACAGATAGCGCGACAGTTTGGTCGACAGGTCTTCCAGTTTGCCGTGCTGGATGGCCAAGGCCTCTTCGGCCCGCTTTCGCTCGGTGATGTCGTTGAAAACACCGACGATCCCGCCATCGCCCGTCGGCTGGCGGAACCCTTCGATCACGGTATCGCCCACGACATCCTCGACCCGGGCGATCGTCCCATCGAAGTAGCCTTTCAGGCGTTCTTCGACCTGAAGCTCGGGATCGCCCGCGCCGTAATCGCCGCGCGCGGCGCGGATAATCAAAATATCGCGCAGCGGCGTGCCGACCTTGACTTCTGGCAGGCGATACAGCTCCACGAACTTTCGATTGAAGACCCGGATGATCAGGTTCTTGTCGACCATGAACATGCCGCCGGACATGTTTTCCAATGCCGCCGTCAGCTGCAGGTCCTTCTCAGCGAGCTTGGCTTCCTGCAGGCGGCGTTCGGTGACG
>CAXGUG010000020.1:0-47412 GCA_964012715.1 uncultured Rhodospirillaceae bacterium
CTTGAAAGCAATCCCCGGGGGCGGCGCGATGCATTCGCGGCGCCCCCGGATTCCGGACGGTTCGGCACGGTTGCTTTGGGGGTTCTTCTCTGGCTATTGTGCGCTTGAGAGAATGCTAAAGCATCAGGCCGTAACTGGTCTGGAACAAATAGAAACTTGAACGTGAAGCCGCGTTGCCAAAGGGGAATATCCACCACCGGGGCGCGGCTGCCCAAAGGGAGGCGGGCAGGAATGGCCGCAAGCGCGTGACCAAGAAAAACGCCTATTCCTATGACGATTTGATCTCCTGCGCGAAGGGGGACCTGTTCGGTCCCGGCAATGCGCAGCTGCCGATGCCGCCGATGCTGATGTTCGATCGCATCACGGCGATCCACGCAGACGGCGGGGCGAACGGCAAAGGCTATGCCGAGGCCGAATTGGATATCAATCCGGACCTGTGGTTCTTCAAATGCCATTTCGAAGGCGACCCGGTAATGCCCGGTTGCCTGGGCCTTGATGCCCTGTGGCAGTTGACCGGGTTCTTCCTGGGCTGGACCGGCGCGCCGGGCCGCGGCCGCGCACTCGGCGTCGGCAATGTGAAGTTCACCGAACAGGTTCAACCGGACGCCAAGTTGGTTCAGTACCGTATCGATATTCGCCGGGTTATGGCGCGCCAGATCACCCTGGGCATCGCCAATGGCGTGATGCTGGTCGACGGTAAGGTCGCTTATGAGACCGAAGACTTGCGCGTAACCTTGTTTACCGACCCCGAAGGATAGTAAGAGAAGCCCATGAGACGCGTCGTTGTGACCGGAATGGGAATTGTGTCGCCGATCGGCAATAACGTTGCCGAGGTGACGGACAGCCTGCGCGCTGGGCGCTCGGGCATTGTGTTTTGCCCTGAGTATGCGGAGCGGGGTTTCCGTTCGCATGTTCATGGCGCGCCGCAGATCGATATGGACGAACTGATCGACCGCAAGCTGCGCCGCTTCATGGGGGATGGCGCGGCCTATGCCTATGTCGCCATGTCCGAAGCGATCAAGGATGCGGGCCTGTCCGAGGCCGAGGTGTCGAGCGAGCGCACGGGCCTGGTCATGGGATCCGGCGGGCCGTCGACCTCGGCGTTGATCGATGCCGCCGACACGGCGCGCAATCGCGGCGCCAAGCGAATCGGCCCCTATGCCGTGCCAAAGGCGATGTGTTCGACCGTTTCCGCCAACATGGCGACGGCGTTCCACATGCGGGGCCTCAGCTATTCCATTTCCTCGGCCTGTTCGACCTCGGCCCATTGCATCGGCAATGCGTCGGAATTGATCCAATGGGGCAAGCAGGACGTGGTCGTCGCCGGTGGCGGCGAGGAACTGCATTGGTCGCTGACCGTGCTGTTCGACGCCATGGGTGCGCTGTCTTCCAAATACAACGATACGCCGGACCGGGCATCGCGTCCGTTCGACGTCGACCGTGACGGCTTCGTCATCGCCGGCGGCGCCGGTGTGGTCGTGCTTGAAGAGCTGGAACACGCCAAGGCCCGTGGCGCCAAGATTTACGGCGAAGTCGTCGGCTATGGCGCGACCTCCGACGGTGTCGACATGGTTGCCCCTTCGGGCGAAGGCGCGCGGCGCTGCATGCGCATCGCGACCGAAGGCCTGGGCAATACCAAGGTCGATTACATCAATGCCCATGGCACCTCGACCCCGGCCGGGGATATGACCGAGCTGAAGGCGATCCAGGAAGTGTTCGGCGCGCATAAGCCGATGATTTCCTCGACCAAGTCGCTGACCGGCCATTCCCAGGGCGCGACCGGCGCGCATGAGGCGATTTATTCGCTGATCATGCTCGACAACGATTTCGTCGCGGCCTCGGCCAATGTCGAAAACCTGGACCCGGAAGCGGGCGATGCGGAAATCGTCACCAAGCGTGTCGACAATGCGGGCCTGAACTGTGTGCTGTCCAACTCGTTCGGGTTCGGCGGCACCAACGCTACCCTGGCGTTTAAACGGCTAGAAGCATAACCGGGGCCGACGCTGGTCCCGCAGGAGATTTCCCATGAACGGCCCCGTTGACGGATCTGGCGTGCCCCCGCAGGACACCCCCGATACGACCCCTTTGCAATCGAACATCATGGCGGGCCGTCGGGGCCTGATCCTGGGCGTCGCCAACGATCATTCGATCGCCTGGGGCATTGCCAAGACACTGCGCGAACACGGCGCGGAACTGGCCTTCACCTATCAGAACGAGGCCATCGCCAAGCGGGTCATGCCGCTGGCGGCGGAGCTTGGCTCCGACATCGTCCTGCCTTGCGAGGTCGAGGACCAGGCAAGCATCGATTCCGTGTTCGCCGAGCTGAAATCGCGTTGGGGCGGGGTGGATTTCGTTGTTCATGCCGTGGCCTATTCCGATAAGGAAGAGCTCAAGGGCAAGTATCTGAACACCTCGCGCGACAACTTCCTGCGCACCATGGACGTCAGCTGCTATTCGTTTACGGCCCTGGCCCGCGCGGCGGCCGAGATGATGGGCGAAGGCGGATCGCTGATTACCCTGACCTATACGGGTTCGACCCGGGTCATGCCGAACTACAACGTCATGGGTGTGGCCAAGGCGGCGCTGGAAGCCAGCGTCCGTTACCTGGCGGCCAACCTGGGCCCGCAGGGCATCCGGGTCAACGCGATTTCGGCCGGGCCGATGCGGACCCTGGCCGGCAGCGCCATCGGCGGCGCCCGTCACGTCTACAAATGGAACCAGCGCCACGCGCCGCTGAAGCGCACGGTCCGTCTGGAAGATGTCGGTGGGGCGGCGTTGTATTTGTTGTCCGATCTGGCCGCGGGGGTGACCGGCGAAGTCCATCATGTGGACTCGGGCTACAACATCATCGGCCTGCCGAACCCGGAAGATATGGTCGACGACTGATCGGATTGCCGCGGGGTTTGAACCCGTGGCGGAAATCTGCTGAAAATCAGACCGATCAGCCCAGGCAATTTAGCCTGGAAAAAACCTTATACATCTTTATATAACTATTCTAATTATTAATCGGGCGCTTCTTACGGCGCGCCGGCCATAACAAGGTATGCGATCGAATGAACCAATTGCCCACGGCCAAACGGACCGACCATGTTGCGTCCGGTCATGAAGCCCGCCCCTTCAGCCAGATTCTGGACCTGTTGCGCGGCGCCGGGTTGCGGCCGACGCGCCAACGCATGGCCTTGGCGAAATTGTTGTTCGAAGGCGGCAATCGCCACCTGACCGCCGAAATGCTCCATGCCGAAGCCCAGGGCGCCCATGTCCGGGTTTCCCTGGCGACGGTTTACAACACGCTGCATCAATTCCGCCGTGCCGGGTTGCTGCGGGAAATCGTGGTCGATTCCCAGCGCAGCTACTTCGACACGAACATGACCGATCATCACCATTTCTATTACGATCAGACCGGCGACCTGGAAGATATTCCGGGCGATATGGTCGAAATCGCCGCCTTGCCGCCGACCCCGGCGGGCATGGCGGTATCGCGCATCGACGTGGTCGTGCGGGTCCGCCCCGAAGGCGACTGACCTTTCGGTCCATTCCTTCCCCGTGATAAGCGTCCGGCGGCGGTCGGATCGGCTTGCTATATCTAAATTAAAACAATTCTAATATTGACAGCATTTGACTGTCAGGCCTACGCTTTGCCTCCCAATAATCTTGTCCACCAAAACCAACCAAGGGAGTGCAAACCATGGCCCTCAAAGGCAGCCAGACCGAAGAAAACCTGAAAGCCGCGTTCGCCGGGGAATCCCAGGCCAACCGCCGCTATCTGTATTTCGCGCAAAAGGCCGATATCGAAGGTTACAACGATGTCGCCGCCGTGTTCCGCTCGACCGCCGAAGGCGAAACCGGCCATGCGCACGGCCATCTGGAATTCCTGGAAGAAGTCGGCGACCCGGCCACGGGTGAGCCGATTGGCGCCACCGACGCCAACCTGAAAGCCGCCATCGCCGGTGAAACTCACGAATACACCGACATGTATCCGGGTATGGCCAAGACCGCCCGTGACGAAGGTTTCGACGAAATCGCCGATTGGTTCGAAACCCTGGCGAAAGCGGAAAAATCCCACGCCGGTCGTTTCCAAAAAGCGCTCGACACCATGAGCTAAGGCAGGGTTCAGGCGCGGCGCGGACGGCTTCTTCGTCCGCGCCCGCTGATCTATGCCTTTTATCTTGCGGGCGGTCGCCGTTGGCGCCCGCTATGTGCGCAACGCCCTGTCCGCTTGTTAGATGCCGCCATATCGGTGCGCCGAGAAGTCGTCGGCGCGGCCCCCCGAAAGGCCTGCGATAAAGGGATGCCCCATGAGCGAAGGAAGCCTTGAAGCGCCGATCCGCCACCCGTTGCCGTGGCAGGACCCGGAATTCTACGACGAACAGAAACTCGACGAAGAACTGCGCCGCGTCTTCGACATCTGTCACGGTTGCCGCCGCTGTTTCAATCTGTGTGACAGCTTCCCCCGCCTGTTCGATCTGATCGACGAGTCTGAATCGGGCGAACTGGACACCGTTTCCAGCGCCGATTTCAAACCCATCGTCGACGCCTGTACCCTTTGCGACATGTGCTTCATGACGAAGTGCCCCTATGTCCCCCCGCACGAATTCAATCTGGATTTCCCTCACTTGATGCTGCGCTACCGCGCCATCGAGCAGAAAAAGGGAATGATCCCCTTCGCTGCCCGCGAAATGACCAAGACCGACCGCAACGGCAAGCTGGCCGGCAGCATGTCGGGCGTCGTCAACTGGGCCTGCAAATGCGGAAACGGCGTGACCCGCCCGGCCATGGAAAGCCTGGCCGGGATCGACCGCGAAGCGAAATTGCCTGAATTCCACGGCAAAACCTTTATGGACGAGGCCAAAACACCGCCCGCCGTCGACGCAACGGCCCCGGCCCATGGGCGCAAGGCGGTGCTCTACGCCACCTGTTTCGCGAATTACAACAACCCGGCGATCGGGACCTCGGCGCAGGGCGTGCTCGCCCGTAACGGTGTCGAAACGGTTGCGGTCTATCCGCGATGCTGCGGCATGCCCCAGTTGGAGCAGGGGGATATCGCCTCGGTCGCGGAAGCGGCGAAAGAAGTCGCCGCCGAGCTATGCCAGTGGATCGACAAAGGCTACGAGGTTATCGCCCTGGTGCCGTCCTGCGCCCTGATGATGAAATTCGAATGGCCGTTGATCCTGCCGGACGATGAGATGGTCAAGAAACTGGCGACCCATACCTCGGACATCACCGAATACATCGTCGATATTTCCAAGAAAGAAGGCCTCGCCCCGGGCATGAAGCCCTTGGCCGGGGGTATCACTGCTCATATCGCTTGCCATGCCCGCGCCCAGAATATGGGTCAAAAGGGTGCGGAGATGCTGAAGCTGGTGCCCGAAGCCGACGTCAAGGTGATCGAGCGCTGCTCCGGCCATGGCGGGTCCTGGGGCGTGACCAAGGAGTTCTTCAATGTCGCGCTGAAGGTCGGCAAGCCGGTCGCCCGTCAGGCGTCGAAGAACGAAACCCCCTATGTCGTGTCCGAATGCCCCCTGGCCCGCGACCATATCGTCCAGGGAATGGAAAAGCTGGAAACCGACGTATCAGGCATCAACCACGCCCAACACCCGATCGAGCTGATGGCCATTGCCTACGGCCTTCGGGATTGAGTTGGCGAAAGAGGACCGGAATGCCCCAAAAGCATGAACTGACCCCCGCCGATATCCTGCCGATGGATGTCTATGGCCGTGAACGGGCCGAGCGGCGCAAGCGGATCACCGAGATCAAGCGTAACCGCCGCCTGTCCGTCGGCCCGGACGCCACGTTCTATTTCGAAAGCTACGACACCATGTTCCATCAGGTGCATGAGATGTTGTTCATCGAAAGGGGCGGGGAAGATCAAATCCCGGATGAACTATCGGCCTATAACCCTTTGATTCCCAAAGGCCGCGAATTGGTCTGCACCCTGATGTTCGAAATCGATGATCCAGTGCTCCGGGCCAGGTTCCTAAACGGTCTGGGTGGGGTCGAGGAAACAGTGCGATTTGAATTCGCCGGCGAAACGGTTTTGGGCGTGCCCGAGGCCGACGTCGATCGCACCACCGCCGACGGCAAGGCGTCGAGCGTGCAGTTCCTGCATTTTCCGTTCACCGATGCTCAGGTCGCGGCCTTTCGCGATCCGAACACCGAGGTCCAGCTTAAGATCGCCCATGAAAAATACGGGCATATCGCGATCCTGCCCGATGCGGTCAAACAGGCGCTGGCCAGCGATTTCGACTGAACGGTAGTGAAGCAGGGCGTTGAAGGGGGTTAGTCGAGGACTTCGTCCTTGCGCAGGCCCCAAATCTCGACGCGGCGGATCCATCCTTCGAACCCGGCGGCGCGCACCCGGCACCACCCGCCTTCCTGCGGGCAGGCGGCGATGCGGACGATCACATCCGGTTCCAATCGGGCGATGGCGCGGGAATTGGCGTCGGGATCGGCGCGCAGCGTCCGCGTCCGGCCCAGGATGATGGCTGTGCGTTCGCTGTCCAGCATGGTTTGATGGACCCAACCCTGGGTGCCCTGGTGGTCGCGGACTTTGCGCCAGGTTTGGAATTCGGCAATCACCTCGATCGGCAGATGACGACGGCGGTAGACCCAATCGACCGGATATTGCACGCCGGGTCCGGACCGCATGTTGACTTCGCCCGCCCGGAGGCTGACATAGCGCGGTAGCGGCAGGCCCGAGGGCGCATTGGTCGCGGCGGCGCCCTGCGCGAAGGCTGGCCGCGGGCTCAGATACAACCCCGAAACGACCACGACCAACGCCAGGCATCCGGCCAGGGCGGCGATGTAGATGGGTCGAAACAGGGCACGGGCGGAAGGCCGGGTCATGCGTCCTCTCGGGGTCCTGGGGTGCGGTTTCGGGGGTCTTGCCCCCGCCGCGCCGGTCCAATCGGCTCTCCTGGGACTTATCGCCATCCCGCTTCAGGCCGTCAAGGCCCTTGCCCGGATCGGGCCTTGGCTCGGCGCTTATTGAAACCTCTCTGGACAAGCCGCCGCGTTAGTTGCTAGAGCGCTCTGCGCCTTATCTTTTTATTCGTCGGAAACCACGGTTAGAACACTTCAAACCGGCGGTGAAACGCTCTAAGGTCTCGTGGAACGGAGACATACCAGCCATGCCGAACAAGAAGCCCCGCGTCGTCGTCACCCGCAAGCTGCCGGACGCCATCGAAACCCGAATGATGGAACTGTTCGACGTCCAGTTGAACCTGGACGATCAGCCCATGACCAAGGCGCAGTTGATCGACGCCGTGGCCAAGGCCGATGTCCTGGTGCCGACGGTGACCGACCGCATCGACGCCGCGATCATGGCCAAGGCCGGTGAGAACCTGCGCCTGATCGCCAACTACGGCGCCGGCGTCGACCATATCGACATGGCCAGCGCCCGCCAGCGCGGCATTACCGTGACCAATACGCCGGACGTTCTGACCGAAGACACCGCCGACATGACGATGGCCCTGTTCCTGGCCGTGTCGCGCCGCATCGCCGAGGGCGAGCGGGTCATGCGCGCGGGCGAATGGTCCGGCTGGGCCCCGACCTGGATGCTCGGCCACCGCATCAACGGCAAGCGTTTGGGCATCATCGGCATGGGCCGTATCGGCCGCGCCGTGGCGCGCCGCGCCCGTGGCTTCGGCATGGCCGTGCATTACCACAACCGCAAGCGCGTGCATGAAGACGTCGAAACCGAATTGGAAGCAACCTATTGGGAAAGCCTGGACCAGATGTTGGCCCGGGTCGACTTGGTCTCGATCAACTGCCCGCACACACCCGCGACCTATCACTTGTTGTCGGCGCGTCGCCTGCAGTTGCTGCAGCCCCATAGCATTATCGTCAACACCGCGCGTGGCGAAGTGATCGACGAAAACGCCCTGACCCGGATGCTCGAAGCGGGCGAAATCGCCGGCGCGGGCCTGGATGTGTTCGAACACGAACCGGCGGTCAACCCGAAGCTGCTGGCGCTGGAAAACGCGGTTCTGCTGCCGCACCTGGGCAGCGCCACGGTCGAGGGCCGCATCGACATGGGTGAAAAGGTGCTGATCAACATCAAGACCTTCGTCGATGGGCACAAGCCGCCGGACCGCGTCCTGGGCGACGTGTTCTGATCGGCGGCCACCGTCGTCCTGTGCCTTTCGGGGCGGCCTGATCCGACATCAGCCTGATTAGACATCAGAAAGGCCGCGCCGCCATGGGCGCAGACGCCGCGATGCACATCACCCAACCCATTCATGTTCAGCCGATCCCGTTCATCGATCCGGTGATCGCGTTCGAGGCTTTCGCCGATGACCCGGTCGCGGCCCTGCTCGACAGCGCCGATGCCGTCGGCGGGCGCGGGCGCTATGCCTTCCTGGCGGGCGATCCCTATCACGTGATCGAGGCCGGGGCCGAAGACGACCCGTTCGGACAATTGGCGTGTGAACTGGCCCGGCTGCGCACGGAATCGGTGCCGGGCCTGCCGCCGTTCCAAACCGGCGCGATCGGTGTTTTGGGTTATGAATTGGGCGCGGCGTTGGAACGCCTGCCCGACCGCAAGACGGGCGGCCTGAATTTCCCAGACATGTTCATGGGCTTCTACGACACCGTCGCGGTGTTCGATATGAAGCTGAACAAGGCCTGGGTCGTCGCCTGCAACGCGGTTCAAGGCGCCGGCCGGCGCAGCGGCCCCGACACCCGCGCGCGCGCCATGGCCGAGCGCATCGCCGCCGCCCGCCCCGCCCGCGAGCCGGGAAGCTTCGGCGCGCGGTGGCGTCCGGACCAAACCCGCGTGGAGATGGAGGCGCGCATTGCCCGCGCCATCGAATACATCCATCTGGGCGACATCTTTCAGGCCAATATCACGCAGCGCTACCTGACCGACCTGCCGGACGGCGTGCGCCCTTATGACGTTTACCGTCGCCTGCGGGGGATATCCTCGGCCCCGTTCGCGGCATTCCTCAATTGCGGGCCTGGTCGAGCCGTGATCTCGGCTTCGCCGGAACGGTTCCTGTCCTTAAGCCCCGGTGGGCGGATTGAAACCCGGCCGATCAAGGGCACCCGCCCGCGCGGCGTGACCACCGACGAAGACCGCGCCCTGGCCGCCGCCCTGATCGCCAGTGAAAAGGACCGCGCGGAAAACCTGATGATCGTCGATCTGTTGCGCAACGACCTGTCGCGGGTCGCCCAGGTCGGCTCGGTCAAGGTGTCGAAGCTGTTCGAGCTGGAAACCTTTTCCCGCGTTCATCACTTGGTGTCGGAAGTTTGTGCCGACATCGCCGAGGGCCTGGACGCGGTCGATCTTTTGCGGGCGACGTTCCCCGGCGGCTCGATCACCGGTGCGCCGAAAATCCGCGCCATGGAAATCATTCACGAACTTGAGCCTGTGCCGCGCGGGCCCTATTGCGGGGCCGTCGCCTGGATGGGCTTCGACGGGGCGATGGATTCCTCCATCGCCATCCGCACCCTGACCTATGCCGACGGCCTGGTCGCGGCCCAGGCGGGCGGCGGCATTGTCGCCGACAGCGACCCGGCGGACGAATTCGATGAATCGATCACCAAGATCAAGCCGCTCCTGGCGGCCCTGGACGATAAGGTGACCATGCCATGACCCAGCCCAGCCCCACCATCGACCTGAACGGCGAGCTGATTGCGGCCGACGCGGCCCGGATCAGCCCGTTCGACCGGGGGTTTACCCTGGGCGACGGAATTTTCGAAAGCCTGCGGGTGCGCGGCGGTCAGCCGGACTTCCTGGCCGAGCATCTGGCGCGTCTGCGCCAAGCGGCGAAGGTGTTGGCCCTCCCCCTGCCGTTGGACGACGCGGAAATCGAAGCGCGGATGGTCCGCCTGATCGCCGCCAACGAGATGCCGGAGGGGGCGATGCGCCTGACCGTCAGCCGGGGCGTGGCGGCGCGCGGCGTGGCCGCCCCCGCGGCGGCGGATTGCCGCCCGACGGTGATCCTGTCCCTGCACCCTCTGCCGCCGACCCGGCACGCACCGGTCAAGGCCGTGATCGCCACGGTGACGCGGCGCAACGAGCAGTCGCCCCTTTCCGGAATCAAGGCCGCACCGTACCTCGACAACGTCCTGGCCCTGGACGAAGCCAAGGCGCGGGGTGCGCAGGATGCCGTGTTGTTGAACACGGCGGGCCGTGTCGCCTCGGCCTGTTACGCCAACTTGTTCGCGGTAATCGACGGGCGGCTGGTTACCCCGCCGAGGACCGACGGCCCCTTGCCGGGGATCGCGCGGGCGCGGGTGCTGGCGACGATGGCGGGGGTGGAACAAAGCCTGATGCCGGGCGACCTGGTCCGCGCCGACGAAATCTTCCTGACCAACAGTCTGGGGGTGCGCGGCGTCGTCGATCTGGATGGGCGCGCCTTATCCGAAGGGCCAATAACAGCCCAGGCACGAGATCTTATTAAATAGGATCAACAATCTGATCTTTTAAATGAACAGGATCGCCCCGTCCTTGGAGGCGTCGTTCAGGAAGGTCACCAAGCCGCCCGGCTGCACCGCTACGTCGGCGCGGAGCTTCATCTCTTCCAAATCACGGGCGCGCAGGCCCATCTCGCAGATCATGAAGGTCACGCCCATTTCGACGCAGGACGCGAGCAGAACCTCGAACGTCGCAACGCCCTTGGCTTCGAAGGTGTCGTCCATGGCGCCGCCGTCGGCGGCGTCGGTCTGCGACACGGGCAAGGCGCGCCAGGCTTCGTATTCGCCCAGGGCTTTGCAGGCGTCCATGGTGAAAAACAGCGTCACCGCCCGACCGATCGCGGCCGCGGCGGCGGCGGTCGCCAGGGCGTAATGGATCTTGTCGAAAGCGCCGGTGTAAACGACGACCGAGAGCTTATCCGGTGGTGCAGATTCGGCCATCGCCCGCACCTTCATGAATGGACAGATCGGTGATCGTCGGCTGGTCGCCGCAGAGCGGACAGCCGGGGTCAGCCTTGACCTTGATCTTACGGAAATTCGCGGCCAAGCCGTCGTAAACCAGCAGGCTGCCGGACAAGCTGTCGCCGATCCCCAGCAATTCCTTGAGGATTTCCATGGCCTGCAACGATCCCATGGTGCCGCAAAGCGCGCCCAGCACCCCGGCCTCGGCGCAGGACGGAATTTGCCCCGGTGGCGGTGGTTCGCGGAAGATGCAGCGATAGCACGGCCCATGATGGCCCGCGTCGTCCGTGGCATGGGCCTTGAACGTCGCCAATTGCCCGTCGAACCGCAGGATCGCGGCGCTAACCAGGGGCTTGCCGGCGAAATAGGCGGCATCGTTGACCAGGAAGCGGGTTTCGAAATTGTCCGAGCCGTCGGCGACCAGATCATACTGCGAAATCAGGTCCAGGGCGTTGTCCGGCCCGATCCGCGTTTGATGGGCGTGCAGGGTCACGTCCGGATTGATCGCGGCCAGGGTCGCCTTCGCGCTTTCGACCTTGGGGCGGCCGATATCGGCGGTGCCATGGGCGATCTGGCGCTGCAGGTTCGACAGATCGACCCGGTCGTCGTCGACCACGCCGATGGTTCCGACCCCGGCGGCGCCCAGATACATCAACAAGGGCGAGCCCAAGCCCCCCGCGCCGATCACCAGGACCCGGCTGTTCAACAGCTTGGCCTGACCGACGCCGCCGACTTCCTTCAACAGGATGTGGCGGGCGTAGCGGTTGACCTGGTCCTCGGTGAAATCGGTGAAATCCATGGACGCTTGATGCCGTTATTCGCCCAGAACTTACTCGCCGAGCCCGGCGAACAGGTCCGTGGACAGGTAGCGCTCGGCGAAGCTCGGCATGATCACAACGATGCGCTTATTTTTAAAATCCGGCCGTGCAGAGACTTCCAGCGCTGCCGCCAGGGCCGCGCCGGACGAGATGCCGCAGGGCAGGCCTTCCAGGCGGGCTGACTTCCGGGCCGTTTCAATGGCCCGGTCATTGCCGATCTGCAGGACTTCGTCGATTTCCTTGGTATCCAGGATCGGCGGCACGAACCCGGCGCCGATGCCTTGAATCTTATGCGGGCCGGGCAGGCCGCCGGACAGCACGGCGCTGTCTTCGGGCTCGACCGCGATGACCTTCAGGTCCGGGTTGTATTTGCGCAGCACCTGGGCGCAGCCGGTCAGGGTCCCGCCGGTGCCGACACCGGAGACCAGAACATCGACCTTACCGCCCGTGTCGCGCCAGATTTCTTCCGCCGTGGTGTTGCGGTGAACCTCGGGATTGGCGGGGTTTTCGAACTGCTGCAGCATGATCGCGCCGGGCGTCTGATCGACGATTTCCTGCGCCTTTTCGATCGCGCCGCGCATGCCTTGCGGGGCCGGGGTCAGCACCAGATCGGCGCCCAGCAGATAAAGCATCTTGCGCCGCTCCAGCGACATGCTCTCCGGCATGGTCAGGATCAGCTTGTAGCCCTTGGCGGCGGCGACGAAGGCCAGGGCGATGCCCGTATTGCCCGAGGTCGGTTCGACCAGGGTCGCACCCGGCTTGATCCGACCGTCCCGTTCGGCGGCCTCGATCATGTTCAGGCCGATGCGATCCTTGACCGAGGCCATGGGATTGAAGAACTCCAGCTTGCCGATGATATCCGCGCTGACGCCCGCGTCTTCGGCCAGGCGCTTCAGGCGGACCAGCGGGGTCGCGCCCACCGTATCGATGATGCTGTCATAGATACGGCCGCGAAATTCGCCGTTGTCTTTCGCCTGGGTCATAAGGTGCTCTCCTCCGCGGATGGGGTCGGTTTGGGGTCTGTCCTCTTAGATGAGGATGTCAGATGGTGAAATCCAGGTTTGGTCGGCCTTCGCTTTCCACGCCGGACTGATTGGCCTTCAGGCACATCTCGTCGATGGTCGTTTCGTCAAGGCGGGCCATGGCGGCTTCGCGCAGGTCGGTCCACAGCGGGCGGACCACCTTGATGCCCAGGTCCGAGCCGCTGGTGTCTTCCAGCAATTCATCCGTGGTGTCGTCGCCGGCGATCACGCGGACGATCTCGCCCACGGTGATGCGCCGCCGTTCCCGCGCCAGGCGATACCCGCCCTTGGGCCCCCGCACGCCGACCAGGATGTCGGCCTTGACCAGCTGTTGCAGGGCCTGTTCCAGATAGCGCCGGGGAATTCCCTGACGGCGAGTAATATCGCGGCTTTGCACCGGTTGCGCGCCCATGTGATAGGCCACGTCCAATACCGCCTCGATGGCGTACAACGTCTTCTTGGATAGTTTCAGCATGGCTCAGCCGCCCCCTATTCCAGTTGAGCCGAACCCGCCAGCCCCCCGCGCAGTGTCGTCCAGACTGTCGGTTTCGGCCCAGGCGACCTGCGTCACCGGGGCCACGACCATCTGTGCGATGCGCATGGCAGGTTCTATTTCGAAGGTTTCGTTACTTAAATTCACTAAAATGACTTTAACTTCGCCGCGGTAGTCGGCATCGACCGTGCCGGGGCTGTTCAACACCGTAACCCCGTGCTTGGCCGCCAGGCCGGAACGCGGCCGCACCTGGGCCTCGTATCCAACCGGCAGCGCCAGAGCGAGGCCCGTCGGCACCAGGGCGCGGCCCATGGGGGCCAGCGTCATCGGCGCATCGATGGCCGCCATCAGGTCCATGCCCGCAGATCCCTCTGTTGCGTAGGACGGCAGGGGCAGGCCGGCGCCATGGGGCAGCCGCTGAATGGGAACGGTCACATGCTTCATTTGGAAATCGGGTCCGTGGCGGCAGAGTGTTCAGCGGCCTGATCGGTGAAATGATCGGCGATGCGCCGCGCCAACTGCTCGCCGACTTGCGCCTTCGACAGGGCGGGCCAGTCCTCGACCCCCGCCTCGGTCACGAGATGCAGGCGGTTGCTGTCGCCGCCGAAGGTGCCGGTTTCCGGGGAAACGTCGTTGGCGCAGATCCAGTCACAGCCTTTCTTGGCCAGTTTGGCCTGGGCATGGCGGACCACCTTTTCCGTTTCGGCAGCAAAACCAACCACGAGTTCAGGCCGCTTGGCGCCTGCTTGCGACAACGTCGCCAGGATGTCGGGGTTTTCGGCCAGGGACAGGCTCGGCAGGGCCTTGCCGTCCTTTTTCATCTTTTCCGGCGCCTGATCGGCGGTCCGCCAATCGGCCACGGCGGCGGCGCAGACGGCGATGTCGGCGGGCAGGGCCTCGGTGCAGGCGGCCAGCATGTCGCGCGCCGTCTCCACATGCACGGTGGCGACGCCGACGGGATCCTTCAGGGTCACGGGCCCCGTCACCAGGGTCACCCGCGCGCCCAGGGCCGCCAGGGCCGTGGCGATGGCGTGACCTTGTTTGCCTGACGATCGGTTGGCGATGTAGCGCACCGGATCGATCGGTTCGTGCGTCGGGCCGCTGGTCACAAGGGCATGTTTCCCTGCAAGCGGCCGTCCGCCGTGAAAGAACGCGATTAAGGCTTCGGCGATATCCAGCGGCTCGGTCATCCGCCCGGGCCCAAATTCGCCACAGGCCATATCGCCGGATTCCGGGCCGATCACGGTCACGCCGCGGGCCTTCAGGGTCTCGATATTGGCTTGGGTCGCGGCATGCTCCCACATCCGCACGTTCATCGCCGGGGCAACCAGGACCGGTTTGTCCGTGGCCAAGAGCGCCGTGGTCGCCAGGTCGCTCGCCAGGCCGGCCGCCATCTTGGCCAGCACGTCGGCGGTCGCCGGGGCGACCAGCAGCACGTCGGCATCGCGGCTGAGTTGGATATGGCCCATTTCCTGTTCGTCCGTCAGATCGAACAGATCGCGGTAGACCTTGTCGCCCGACACGGCGCCCAGCGCCAGGGGGGAAACGAACTCGGCCCCGCCCGCTGTCAGGACACAGCGAACCGCGGCTCCCCGCTCTTTCAAGCGGCGCACCAGATCGGGTGTTTTATAGGCGGCGATGCCGCCGGTCACGATCAGCAGTATCCGTTTACCGGAAAGCATGACCTAGATGTCCCATACGCGCCGGTATGCTCCGGCGTTTTATGAAATTACGCTCAAGATGTGTACTTAAAGTAAATTTTACCCCACGGCAAGCAATGCCGTACGGGATTATGACATAACGTTGTAGGCGAATATCGCAGCCAGCAACGCGACCACAAGCCAAAGCACGAACGGCGTGCGGTTCGTACCCTCTCCGTCGCGCAACAGGCGCACGGTTTCGGGGTCCAATGTCAGGCGCCCTTCGGCCATGCGGCGGGCGCCGATTTCCAGGTCTTCCATCAGACGGGGCAGGCGTTCGGCAGCCTCGACCAATCCCTGAACCGTATCGGCGACGCGGGCTTCGGGGCCCAGGTTGGCGCGCATCCACTCTTCAATCAGCGGCCGCGCCAGCACCCACATGTTGGTGTCGGGGTAAAGCTTGCGGCTCACACCCTCGGCGGTCAGCATGGTTTTCTGCAACAACAGCAATTGCGGCTGCGTTTCCATGGCGAAGGTCTCGGTCACCTGGAACAACTGACCCAACAGGCGGGCGACGGAAATCTCGTTCTGCGGTTTGTCCAGGATCGGCTCGGCAATCGACCGGCAGGCCTGGGTGAAGGCATCGACGGATTTATGCCGAGGAACCCAACCGGCTTCGAAATGAACTTCGGCGGCGCGGCGATAGTCGCGCGTCAGGAAGCCCAGCAGCATTTCGCCCAAGGTTCGGCGGGTCTTGTGGTCGACCCGGCCCATGATCCCGAAATCGACCGCCCCGATGGCTCCGTCCGGCATCACGAACAGATTGCCGGGGTGCAGATCGGCATGAAAGAAGCCGTCCCGGAAAACCTGGTTGAAGAATGACTTGGCGGCGTTTTCGACCACGGTGCGCGTGTCGATCCCGGCGGCGACCACGGCATCGACGTCATTGATCGGAATGCCGTCGATCCGGCCGGTGGTCAGGACCCGCGCCCCCGTGCGGCCCCAATCCACGACCGGCACGATGAAAGTCGGATCGCCTTCGAAATTATCCGCCATCTCGGCGGCGGCGGCGGCTTCGAACCGAAGGTCCATTTCCATCTCGACCGATTGGGCGATGGTTTCCACGATCTCGCGCGGTTTCAGGCGCTTCAGGTCGGGGCGGGCGCGCTCGACCACCTTCGCCGTCCAGCGGAACAGGTCCAGGTCGCGGCGAAAGCGGGTTTCGATGCCGGGGCGCAGGATCTTGACCGCGACCTGTTCGCCCTCGGTCGTTTCGGCGAAATGCACCTGGGCGATGGAGGCGGCGGCGACCGGCTCTGGGTCGAACGAGGAATATAGTTCCTCCAGCGGCACCTGAAATTCCTGTTCGATGGCGTCGCGCGCCTGTTCGAACGAAAACGGCGGCAGATCGTCCTGCAGCTGGGCCAGGTCCTGGGTGATTTCCTCGCCCAACAGGTCGGGGCGGGTCGACAGCGCCTGTCCCAGCTTGATGAAGCTGGGTCCCGCCTCGGCCAGGGCGCGGGCCAGGCGTTCGCCCGGTCGTCCCGGGGCGCTGCGGCTCGACAGCATCTTGGCGATGCGGACAATCCCGGGCGCTACGCCCAGGTCTTCCAGGGGGAACAGGGCATCGTGCCGCGCCAGCAGACGGGCAAGGGAAAACAGCCGGGAGAGATTGCCGATGGTGCCGCTCATGGTCGGATCGTCACGTGCGCCAGGCGGAATGCAGCGCCGCGATCCCGCCGGAAAGGTTGCGGTATTCGGGGCGGGACAAGCCGGCCTCGGCGATCATCGCCTTGAAATCGTCCTGCGGCGGGAAGCGGCGAATGCTTTCCGCCAGGTATTGATAGGACTCCCGGTCGCCGGCGACTTTCTCGCCCAACACGGGCAGCACCTTGAACGACCATTTGTCGTAAATCTCGTCCAATAGCGGCAGCACGACCTTGGAAAATTCCAGGCAAAGGAACCGCCCGCCGGGCTTCAGCACGCGCCGCGCCTCGCTCAGGGCCCGTTCGGGATGGGTCACGTTGCGGATGCAGAAGGCGATGGTGAAGGCATCGAACGAATTGTCTGGAAAGGGCAGGGTCTCGGCGTCGCCGTTGACCCAGTCGATGCCGCCATCGGCGAAGCCTTTGAGCATGCCCTTGTCGAGGGCACGGGCCTTGCCGACCTTCAGCATTTCTGCGTTGATGTCGCAGACCGTGACGGCGGCCCCGCCGCGGTCCAAAAACCGAAAGGCGATGTCGCCCGTGCCGCCGCCGACGTCCAACAGGGTCATTCCCGGACGGGGGCG
Organism: uncultured Rhodospirillaceae bacterium; assembly: GCA_964012715.1. Lineage (GTDB taxonomy): Bacteria > Pseudomonadota > Alphaproteobacteria > Rhodospirillales > Casp-alpha2 > UBA1479. The sequence continues at coordinate 17,142 of CAXGUG010000020.1, forward strand.
CAGCCAATCCATCATCGCCGACTTCCACACCCGGTGGATGCCCAGCGACATCAGGTCGTTCATCAGATCGTATTTCGACGCCACGCTGTCGAACACGCCGCGAACCATGCCCGCTTTTTCGTCCTCCGCGACCTCGCGAAAGCCGAAATGGGTGGTTCGCCCGGCACCAGCGGTACCGGCGTTTGCTTGTTCGTTGTCAGGGACTTCGGTCTTTTGATCGATCATGGCGATGGAACATAGCCTATGAGGTTCGAACAGGCTACGGTCCTGCGAACCTAATCCATGCGCTTTGAACGCGCCGCCGTCGAGGGTCCGTCCATGCCTGAATTGCCCGAAGTCGAAACCGTCCGCCGGGGTCTGATTCCGGCCATGCAGGGCAAGCGGCTGGAGGCCGTCATCCAACGTCGTCCCAACCTGCGCTTCCCCCTGCCCGACGGCTTCGGCCAGCGCCTGACGGGGCGCACGGTCGCCGCGATCCGCCGCCGCGCCAAATTCCTGATTTTCGACCTCGACGGGCCGGATGTGCTGATCGCCCATCTGGGGATGTCGGGCAGCTTCCGCCTGGGCCAGACGGCATTCGCGGAAGAAAAGCACGACCACGTGATCTTCAAGATGTCGGGCGGCGGCGAGGCCCATTACAACGACCCGCGCCGCTTCGGGTTCATGGACCTATGGGCGGCGGCGGACCTGGACGCCTACCCCATGTTGGCGAAGCTGGGGCCGGAGCCGCTCGACGATGCGGCCTTCAACGGCAAGGTCCTGGCCGACCGCCTGAAGGGGCGCAAGACCTCGATCAAGGTTGCGCTACTCGACCAAAAGGTCGTCGCCGGGGTCGGCAATATCTATGCCTGCGAAGCTTTGTTCCGCTCCGGCATCTCGCCGCGCCGCTCGGCCCATACGGTTCAGGGCGCCAGGGCGGATAAGCTGGCGGCGGCCGTCAAGGTCGTGCTGACGGAGGCCATCGCTTCTGGCGGGTCGTCCCTGCGCGATCACATCCGCCCCGATGGGGAATTGGGATACTTCCAGCATAATTTCGATGTTTATGGGCGCACCGGCGAGCCCTGCGCCCATGCGGGCTGCAACGCTGTCGTTCAGCAGATCACCCAGGCGGGCCGGTCGACTTTCTTCTGTCCCAAGTGCCAGAGGTAGGGTATCACCGCCCCATGAGCGTGCTGTTCCATCTGCGACCCATTGCCCTTGCTGCTTTTATGTGGCTGGCGGCGGCGCTGCCCGCCCAGGCTCAATTCGTCGGCGGGATCGATGACCTGCCGCTGATGCCGGGGCTGACCGATATTCCCGACGCGGGGGTGGTGTTCGAAACCCCGGCCGGGCGGATCGTCGAGGCCCAGGCCCTGGCCGGCGGTTTGAACAAGCCGGGTATCCTCGGCTTCTACGACCGGACCCTGCCGCAGCTGGGATGGACCAAAGTCAAAAGCGGCCATTACCGCCGTGAAGGCGAAAGCCTGATCCTGGAATTTCCGGAAGGACCCGTGCCGACGGTGCGGTTCCGCCTGGCGCCCGGCGGCTGACCGCCCCGACGCCCATTGATACGACCCCATCTGACTAGAAACGGAAGCAACGAACATGGCTTACGAAAACATCATCGTCGAAACGCGTGACGCGGTCGGCCTGATTACCCTGAACCGGCCCAAGGCGTTGAACGCCCTGAATAAGGCCCTGGTCGCCGAAATGCGCGACGCCTTGGATGCGTTCGAAGCTGACGATGCGATCGGCGCGATCGTCATCACCGGCTCGGAAAAGGCGTTCGCCGCTGGTGCGGACATCAAGGAAATGCAGTCGCAAAGCTGGATGGATGCGTACAAGAACGACTTCATCACCAAGGACTGGGAACGTATCACCACCTGCCGCAAGCCGGTGATCGCTGCGGTCGCGGGCTATGCGTTGGGCGGCGGTTGCGAGGTCGCGATGATGTGCGACCTGATCATCGCCGGCGACAATGCCAAGTTCGGTCAGCCGGAAATCACCATCGGCACCATCCCGGGCGCCGGCGGCACGCAGCGCCTGACCCGCGCCGTGGGCAAGGCCAAGGCCATGGAGCTTTGCCTGACCGGCCGCATGATGGATGCCGAGGAAGCGGAGCGCGCCGGCCTGGTCGCGCGCATCGTTCCGGCCGCCGACCTGGTCGAGGACGCGATCAAGACGGCGCAGACCATCGCCGGAATGTCGCGGCCCATCGCCATGCTGGCCAAGGAGTCCGTCAATCGGGCGTTCGAAACGACCCTGGCCGAAGGCGTACGGTTCGAGCGCCGCATGTTTCACGCGACCTTCGGGACCGAGGATCAGAAGGAAGGGATGGCGGCCTTCGCCGACAAGCGGAAGCCCGATTTCAAGAACCAATAAGGCAATCGCCCGGGCGCCCGGAAAAAAGGCCTTTCACGGCCTACGTTTTCCGGGCTTGACCTGGGTCCGAGGCGTCGATATAACCGCGCCTTCCGAATTCAGACCCAAAGTAAGAAAAGGGTGTCCAGATGGCACATCATGCCTCGGCAAAGAAACGTATTCGTCAGACCGCGCGTCGTACGCAGGTCAACCGCATCCGCCTGAGCGCGGTGCGGACCTCGATCCGCAAGGTCGAAGAAGCCATCGCCGGTGGCGATCAGGCCGTCGCGCAGGCTGCTTTCAAAGCGGCCCAGCCGATGATCGCGCGTGGCGCTCAGAAGGGCGTGCTGCACGCCAACATGGCGTCCCGCAAGCTGTCCCGCCTGGCGAAGCGGATCAAGGAAATGGCCGCGTAAGCGACCCCGTTTCCGAGCACAGAAATGGCGAAAGGCCGCGCATTTTGCGCGGCCTTTTTCATTGCTGAGATTCATGTTCGAAAGGGCCTCGGACGGACTCTCGGGCCGATTTTTGTCAAGGGAAATATTTTGCAAAATTGGGCGACGTTCGCGATTCGTCTCATTGCCATCGCGGGAACACGTCCGTAATATCCCCATCGCCGCTGGGGCCTCCGTGCCCGTTGGCGGAATCAATAGAATCCCATTCAGCCGACGCAGGCCGGAAAAGAGGAAGGACCTTCAAAGACCTGACCAACCTTTTTTCTTTTCGCAGCGATGTGACATCAGTCACATCAAGTCGGTTTATTTGACGTTATTTGAATATCTTAAGTATTCGTTTTTCAATAATTGGCGAAAAGCCAAGCACTAGGGGGGTGTGTCGCGGACTGGGTCTGGGCTGTTTGCCGTTGATACGGCGCTGTCTCTTGCGGCTCTAGAGAGATGGTGACGTGAAGGAACCGGAACAGGTTCCAATCGCGGTGAAAAATTGCTCCAGGCGTTCCCCGTGGCGACACCGCCGGTGGATGTCCCCCGCCGGTTTACCGCACCTCCTCGCAACCAGGGAGGGGTCGACGAACAAAAGTTCGCGGTCCCGATAACGATAACGAACACCGCCTCATTGGCGGGACCTACGTTGGTGGCAAGATGACGGAACAACAAGGCCGTGAGTTAGAGCCGAACCAGGATCTGCAGGAAGCCTGGACAGAAATTTGTGAATCTCTGCGCGCCGAAATCGGCGAAGCCTCGTATCAAAGCTGGATCAAACCGATGCGCCTTCTGGGGCGCGAAGGCGCTTCCGTGCGCACCGGGGTTCCGACCCGCTTTATGCGCGAATGGATCCAGGCCCATTATCAGGATCGCCTGTCGGAGCTGCTGGAAGGCCGCGGCATGAACGGCGGTCTGGACGTGGTCATCCATCAGGAACACGGATCGCCCGCCCGCGCCGAAACCAAGCCCGCCGAAGCGCGCAAGGAAGAGGCTGCGCCCTGCGCCCCCGTTTCCGGCAACGGCCTGTACAGCGACGATATCGGCGCGCCGTTGGATGCCCGCTATACCTTTGATCGTTTCGTCGTCGGTAAGCCGAACGAATTCGCCTATGCCGCCGCGCGCCGCGTGGCCGAGGCCGATGTGGTGCCGTTCAACCCGCTGTTCCTTTACGGCGGCGTCGGCCTGGGTAAGACGCACTTGATGCATGCCATCGCCTGGCATCTGCGCAAGACGCGCCCCGACCGCTCGGTGATCTATCTGTCGGCGGAAAAATTCATGTACCGTTTCGTTCGTGCGCTGCGCGAACACAACACGGTCGATTTCAAGGAACAGTTCCGCTCCGTCGACGTGCTGATGGTCGACGACGTACAGTTCATTTCCGGGAAAGAATCGACCCAGGAAGAGTTCTTCCACACCTTCAATTCGCTGGTCGACCAGGGCCGTCAGATCGTGATCTCCGCCGACAAGTCGCCCAACGACCTGGAAGGCATGGAAGAGCGTCTGATTTCGCGTCTCAACTGCGGCCTCGTCGCCGACATTCATGCCACCACCTACGAGCTGCGCCTGGGCATTCTTCAGGCCAAGGGCGAACAGATGGGCGTGGACGTGCCGTTGAAGGTCATGGAATTCCTGGCCCATAAAATCACCTCGAACGTGCGCGAGCTTGAGGGCGCCCTCAACCGGGTCGTCGCCCACCACCAGCTGGTCGGTCGCGACATCACCCTGGAAACCAGCCAGGACGTGTTGCACGACCTGCTGAAGGCGTCCGAACGCCGGGTCACCATCGAGGAAATCCAAAAGCGCGTGTCGACCCATTTCAACATCCGCGTCTCGGACATGCATTCGGCCCGCCGGGCGCGCTCGGTCGCGCGGCCCCGTCAGGTCGCGATGTACCTGTCGAAGCAACTGACGTCCCGCTCGCTGCCTGAAATCGGGCGCAAGTTCGGCGGCCGCGACCACACCACGGTGATGCACGCGGTCAAGAAGGTGGAGGAACTGCGCGAGCAGGATTCCAGCTTCAACGAAGACGTCGAACTGCTGCGCCGCATGCTCGAAGGCTGAGCAACGGCGCTTTCTTCCCGTTCCATCGACCTGCTTTCCCACGGCCCGTCGCAGGCCCCTGAATCGTGGGGAAAAGGCTTCGGAATCCAAGGCCTTCTGCTATAATGCCGCGGTAGTCCGAAGGCACCCGTCCGGGTGCCTTCACACTGCTTCCGGTGGGGGCTTCGGACAAGGATTTCGATGCCCGGGGCGGTCGGTTTCGACAGCCCTAATCCGGGCCCCGCAGCGGGCCGGGAGGGGGTGTTTCCAACCCCGGCGGAAGTGTGGGAACGACAAGTTTTTTTGAACGGCGATAGACGGCAGATAATGAAACTTACAATCGAGCGGGCCGCCTTGTTGAAGTGCCTTGGGCACGTGCAAAGCGTTGTAGAGCGCCGCAATACCATCCCCATCCTGTCGAACGTGAAGATCGAAGCCGGCGACGGCAAGCTGGCGTTGAACGCGACGGACATGGACCTGGACATCGTCGAAAGCGTCGATGCCGAGGTTGCCGAGCCGGGCGCGACCACGGCCCCGGCCCATACCCTGTACGACATCGTCCGCAAGCTGCCGGACGGCGCCCAGGTGGTCATGGAAAAAGAGCCCGAGGGCCAGTTGGTGATCAAGGCCGGGCGCTCCCGATTCGCGCTTTCCTGCCTGCCGACCGAGGATTTCCCGGTTCTGGGTTCGGGCGAACTGCCGCATCAGTTCCAGATGCCGGTGCATGACCTGAACACCCTTCTGGACCGCACTCGGTTTGCGATCTCGACCGAGGAAACGCGTTATTACCTGAACGGCATCTACCTGCATGTCGCCGAGCGGGACGGGACCAAGATCCTGCGCGCCGTGGCGACCGACGGTCACCGCTTGGCCTCGGCCGAAGTGCCGCTGCCCGAAGGGGCCGACGGCATCCCCGGCGTGATCCTGCCGCGCAAGGTCGTGACCGAGTTGGGCAAGCTGATCGACGAAAGCGTCGGCGACGTGTTCGTCGGCCTGTCGGAAACCAAGGCGCGGTTCGCCCTGGACCAGATCGTCATTACCTCGAAGCTGATCGACGGCACCTTCCCCGACTATGAGCGGGTCATTCCGCGCGACAACGACAAGATGCTCGATGTCGATCGCAAACTGCTGGCCGATGCGGTCGACCGCGTGTCGGCGATCAGCTCGGAAAAGTCGCGGGCGGTGAAGCTGACCCTCGGCTCCGGCGTGCTCAAGCTGTCGGCTTCCAGCCCCGAACACGGCTTGGCCGAGGAAGAGCTGGAAGTGGATTACAACGGCGACGGCCTGGAGATCGGGTTCAATTCGGCCTATCTCCTGGACATCACCCGTCAGATCGAAGGCGACACGGCGTCGTTGGCCATGGCCGACGCGGCCTCGCCGACGGTGTTGCGCGAAACCGGCGACGACAGCGCCTTGTTCGTGCTGATGCCCATGCGTGTGTAACGGGTTTTAAGGAACGGCTCTGTACGTCCAACCCACATATGCCGCTCCGGCGGCGGTTCCGGACTCTGCCAGCGCGGGCGGATTGGCGGTGCGGCGGCTGACGCTGACCGATTTCCGCTGCTATGCCGCCCTGCGCCTGGAAGCCCCCGTCGGGCCGGTCGTGCTGGCCGGGCCGAACGGTGCCGGTAAAACCAACATTCTGGAAGCTTTGTCGTTCCTGGTGCCGGGCCGTGGCCTGCGCCGGGCCCGTTTGAGCGAGGCCGCGCGCCGCGATGCGGGCGAAGGCCCCGACGGGCCGATCCGCCCCTGGGCCGTGGCGGCGACCGTTGATGGGCCGGACGGCGAGACGGACCTGGGCACCGGCTTGGCCGCGCCGATGGCTCCGGGCGAAAATGAAAAACGGGTGGTCCGCGTCGACGGCGAGCCGCAACGCGCCCAGGCCGCTTTGTCCGAACATATTTCCTTGCAGTGGCTGACGCCGCAGATGGACCGACTGTTCCTGGATGGGGCTTCGGCCCGCCGCCGGTTTTTGGACCGGTTGGTGTTCGGGCGGGATGCTGCCCATGCCGGTCGCGTCGGCGGGTACGAGCAGGCGATGCGTGAACGGCTGCGGTTGCTGACCTCGCGCGCGGCTGCCGACGATGCCTGGGTGTCGGCGCTGGAAGCGACCATGGCCGAACGCGGCGTCGCCATCGCGGCGGCGCGGCTTGACATGGCCGGGCGCCTGGCCGGCCAATTGGCGGCGTTCGAGGACGGCCCGTTCCCCGCCGCCGATCTGGCGGTCGAGGGCGAGGTCGAAGCCTGGTTGACCCAGGGCTCGGCCCTGGATGCCGAAGACCGCTTGAAGGCGGCCTTGAAATCGGCCCGGGGCCGCGATGGCGACAGCGGCCGCACGGCCAACGGCCCGCATCGTTCGGACCTTTATGTCGAATACAAAAGCCGGGGGCGTCCGGCGTCGGACTGTTCGACCGGCGAGCAAAAGGCCCTGTTGATTTCCCTGGTCCTGGCCCAGGCCCGGCTGCAGGCGGCGGAACGGGGCCGCGCCCCGATCCTGTTGCTGGACGAAGTGGCGGCGCATCTGGATGCCGACCGCCGCGCCGCCCTGTTCGCCGAGATTGAAGCCCTGGGCCTGCAGGCCTGGATGACCGGCACGGACCTGGAATTGTTCGCCCCCCTGGCCGGGCGGGCGGCGTTCTTTCAGGTGGCGGATGCCACCGTCGAGCGCCGGGATGTGTAACACACCGATTAACCGATAGATTTGACCGGGCCGGTCTGCGGCCCATTGACCAAGACTTTGAAACGAGCGTGACCGACCATGAGCGACGATAATCAAACCCCCGAAAACGGCAACGCCGGTGGCGAATACCTGGCCGACAGCATCAAGGTGCTGCGCGGGCTGGAGGCCGTGCGCAAGCGCCCGGGCATGTATATCGGCGATACGGACGACGGTTCGGGCCTGCATCACATGATCTACGAAGTCGTCGACAATGCGATCGACGAAGCCCTGGCCGGGTATTGCGACACCGTGACCGTCACCCTGAATGGCGACGGCTCGGCGACCGTGTCGGACAACGGACGCGGCATTCCGGTCGATATCCACGCTGAAGAGGGTGTTTCCGCCGCCGAGGTCATCATGACCCAGCTGCACGCCGGCGGTAAGTTCGACCAGAACTCGTACAAGGTGTCGGGCGGTCTGCACGGCGTCGGCGTGTCGGTGGTCAACGCGCTGTCCGATTGGCTGGAACTGCGCATTTGGCGTAACGGCAAGGAACATTACGTCCGCTTCGAACACGGCGAAGCCATCGCACCCCTGGAAGAGGTCGGTGATGCGCCCTTGGACGCGAACGGCAAGCCGGTTTCGGGAACGCAGGTCACGTTCCTGGCGGATAAGGGCATCTTCACCCAGACGGAATACGATTTCGCGACCTTGGAACACCGCCTGCGCGAACTGGCGTTCCTCAATTCCGGGGTCGGCCTGACACTGAACGACACCCGTGGGGTCGAACCGCAGACCAAGGAACTACGCTATCAGGGCGGGTTGCAGGAATTCGTCAAATACCTGGACCGCTCGAAGAATTCCCTGTTGCCGGACTCGATCGCGGTGCTGGGTGAAAAGGACGGGGTCACCGTCGAAATGGCGATGCAGTGGAACGACAGCTATCACGAGACCACGCTGTGCTTCACCAACAACATCCCGCAGAAAGACGGCGGCACGCACCTGGCCGGGTTCCGGGGTGCGCTGACCCGCATGATCAACAACTACGCCAACGCGTCGGGCATCGCGAAAAAGGCCAAGGTCGCTATTTCCGGCGATGACGCCCGCGAAGGCCTGACCTGCGTGTTGTCGGTCAAGGTCCCCGATCCCAAGTTCTCGTCCCAGACCAAGGACAAGCTGGTGTCGTCGGAAGTTCGTCCGATCGTCGAAAACCTGATCGGCGAAGGCCTGGACCAGTGGTTCGAGGAACACCCGACCGAGGCCCGCAACGTGATCGGCAAGATCATCGAAGCCGCCGTCGCGCGCGAAGCGGCGCGCAAGGCGCGCGAGCTGACCCGGCGCAAGGGGGCGCTCGATATTTCGTCCCTGCCGGGCAAGCTGGCCGATTGTTCCAACCGCGATCCGGCGCTGTCCGAACTGTTCATCGTCGAGGGTGACTCGGCCGGTGGCTCCGCCAAACAGGCGCGCCACCGCGCCAACCAGGCCATCCTGCCGCTGCGCGGCAAAATCCTGAACGTGGAACGGGCACGCTTCGACAAGATGTTGTCTTCGGCCGAAATCGGCACCCTGATCGCGGCGCTCGGCACCGGGATCGGGCGCGAGGATTTCAACGTCGAGAAATGCCGCTACCACAAAATCATCATCATGACGGACGCCGACGTCGACGGCTCGCACATCCGTACCTTGCTGTTGACGTTCTTCTTCCGCCAGATGCCGGAACTGGTCGAACGCGGCTATCTGTATATCGCGCAGCCGCCGCTGTACCGCGCCAAGCGCGGCAATTCCGAGGTCTATCTGAAGGACGATCCGGCGTTGGAGGAATATCTGTTCTCGTCGGCGATCGACGAAGGGGCTGTGTTCCGCACCCATGACGGCGGCCAGATCGCGGCCCGCGACCTGCACGACGTGGTCCGCGAAGCCCGCGACGTTAAGTCCATGGCCGCCCGCCTAGCGCAGAACGTGCCGATGCCGCTGATCGAACAATCGGCGATTGCCGGTGCGTTCAACGCCGGCGTTCTGTCCGATCCCGAACAAGCCACGGCGACGGCGGAATACATCGCGAAACGGTTGGATGCCCTGGCCCCGGAAACCGAGCGCGGCTGGACCGGCGAGGCCCTGCCCGAGGGCGGTTTCGCCTTGATCCGCACCCTGCGCGGCGTGTCCGAGCGCCATCTGATCGACAGCCAGATCATCCGCTCTTCCGAGGCCCGTCGCCTGGACAGCATGGCCGCCGCCCTTCAGGCGCGCTACGCCCGCCACGGCACGTTGGTCCTGAAGGAAAAGGAACACAACATCACCGGCCCGATCTCGTTGGTCGATGCGGTGATGGATGCGGGCAAGAAGGGCATTTCGATGCAGCGCTACAAAGGGCTGGGCGAAATGAACCCGGAACAGCTTTGGGAAACCACGTTGGACCCGAATGTGCGCTCGCTGCTGCAGGTCAAGATCAACCATATCGACGGCGCCGAGGAAGTGTTCTCGACCCTGATGGGCGATCTGGTCGAACCGCGCCGCGAATTCATTCAGGAAAACGCCTTGAAGGTCGCCAACCTGGACATTTAATCGAGGGGGCGCCCTACCAAGGGGCGGCAACAAAGGGGAGCAAGCCATGGCGGATCGGGACAGTTCGGTCACCGCATTGATCGAGGCGCACGAAGCCTGGTTACGCGGCGGCGGCGAGGTCGGGAAGCGTGGCGAGTTGTTGCGCCTCAACATGCGGGACATGGACTTGCGTGGCGCCGCCCTGGCCAATGCCAACATCCGGGAATGCGATTTGACCGGCGCGGATTTGTCCGGGGCTGACCTGCGCGGGTCGTCCCTGGTGTCCTCGGTTCTGGTCGGGGTCAACTTCACCAACGCCTTGTTGGACTTCACCGACATGACCGACACGGACCTGCGCGGGGCCAACTTTACCGGCGCGTCCCTGAACGGCGTCGATATGTGGCGGGCGAACCTGAAAGGGGCGGTGATCGATCCGGTTACCCTGCATACGATCCTCGATTGCCGCGAACCCGAGGAATCGTCGGCCTATTTTGCGTTAACGAAATACTAACGCCCGCCCATCCATAAGGCCCCCATGGCCCGACCGACCCGTCCATCCAAACCCTCCGCCACCAAGGCGACCGGCCGCTCCGCCGCGGCGCGGAAACCCGCGACCGCGCGTTCGACCGCAAATTCCGGCGAAAGCACGAAAAAACCAGCTCCAACCGGCGGCCGGTCGAAGCTGCGCACGGCCTTCAAATGGCTGGCCACGGCGATGGTCTGGGGATTTATCGCGGTCTTGGCTTCGGGTGTGTGGATTTCCATCGGTCTCCCGGACCTGGAAGAAGCCCTGAAGACCGACCGCCGTCCGACGGTGGTGATCCTGGCCGCCGACGGCCGGGAGGTCTACCGGGGTGGCGACATGGAAGGGGAACAGGTGGTTCTGAAGAACCTGCCCCAAGCCTTGATCAATGCCGTCGTCGCGACCGAAGATCGCCGGTTCTACAGCCATTTCGGCATCGATCCAATCGGCCTTGCCCGCGCCATGTACCGCAATGTTCGCGCCGGACGGATCGTCGAGGGCGGCTCTACCATCACCCAGCAGTTGGCCAAGAACCTGTTCCTGACGGCGGATCGGACCTATGTCCGCAAGATCCAGGAAGTCATCGTCGCCCTGTGGCTTGAATGGGAGTTTCCCAAGGATCAGATCCTGACGATGTACCTGAACCGGGTCTATTTGGGGGCCGGGACCTACGGCGTCGATGCGGCGGCGCATCGCTATTTCCACAAACCGGCGATGCGCCTCAATACCTATGAATCCGCGGTTATCGCGGGATTGCTGAAAGCGCCCTCGCGCTATAACCCCATTGCTTCGCCGAAACGCGCCCATGCCCGGGCCAAGACCGTTTTGGCCAACATGGTCGCCGCCGGCTACCTGACCGAAGGCCAAGCCGCCGCCGCGGCCAAGGGCCTGCAGGTCACGCCCGTCGCGGCCCAAACCGGCCGGGCGCGGCATTTTGTCGATTGGGTGTTGGAAGCGCTCAGCGATTACGTTTCCAGCGGCGGTCGGGACCTGACCGTGCGGACGACCTTGGACCTGGGACTGCAGCGCCAGGCCGAAACGGCGATGGCGCGGGCGTTCTTGTCCGCCGACCGCGCCAAATTGAAGGTCGGCGAAGGGGCTTTGTTGGCGATGGCCCCGGACGGCGCCGTGCGTGCGATGGTCGGCGGGCGAGATTATGGAAAAAGCCAGTTCAACCGCGCGGTGCAGGCCTTGCGCCAGCCGGGTTCGGCGTTCAAGCCGGTGGTTTATCTGACCGCCTTGGAAGACGGAATGTCACCCCGGTCCGAGGTCATCGACAAGCCGGTCGATATCGCTGGATGGCAGCCGTCCAATTTCTCGGGCCGTTACGAAGGGCGGATGACTCTGCAGCAGGCCCTAGCGAATTCGGTTAATACGGTCGCCGTTCAGCTGGCGCAGAAGGTCGGCCCGGCAAAGATTATCGAGACCGCGCGGGCCATGGGCGTCACGTCGGAATTGCCGCGCGACGCCGGCCTGTCGCTGGGCACGGGCGAGGTCAATTTGTTGGAAATGACGACGGCCTATGCCGTCCTGGCGCGCACCGGCATGGGCGTGTGGCCGCATGCGATCCTGGACGTGAGGGACGCCAAGGGTACGGTGCTTTACGAGCGTACGGGATCGGGGCCGGGCCGGGCCGTTCCGGCGCAGGACGCGCGGACCCTGACCCGGATGATGACCAAGGTGATCGACGGCGGCACCGGAAAAGCCGCCGCCATCGGCCGACCGGCAGCGGGAAAGACCGGGACCAGTCAGAATTACCGCGATGCCTGGTTCATCGGCTTCACGCCGCAACTGGTCACCGGGGTGTGGTTCGGCAATGACGATGGCGCACCCATGCGCCGCGTGACGGGCGGCGGGCTTCCGGCGCGCACCTGGGGCGAATTCATGACCGGGGCGCTTCAAGGCATGCCGGTCCTGTCGTTCGACGATGTCGGTGACGACGGTGTGCCGGGATCGCGATCGTTCTGGAGCCGTTTGAAGGATTTGGTCGGGACGGGCGCGAACAGCATTACCACAGGCGGGACGGGAACAAGTGCGCCGGTCGGGGAAAATCGCGCGGGCGATTAGCTGCCAGATTTAGCCATTCGAAAGGCGCGCAATGGTTGCCGTGGTGCTGTGTCCGGCCTCCAATTGCGCCAGATGGACGCGCCCGCCGGCATTTTCGACCACCTCGCGGCCAACCACCTGATCGATTGTGTAGTCCGCTCCCTTGACCAACACATCCGGCAACAAGGCCTCGATCAGGGTTAGGGGCGTATCCTCGGAAAACAAGACGACGGCATCGACGCTGGCCAACGACGCCAAGACGGTCGCCCGTGCGGCCTCGCCCTGTACCGGGCGCTCTTCACCCTTCAGGCGTTTGACCGAGGCGTCGGAATTCAACCCGACGATAAGACGGTCGCATTGCCCCCTGGCCTGACGCAACAGCGAGATATGCCCGGGGTGCAACAGGTCGAAGCAGCCGTTGGTGAAACCGACCGTCAATCCCCGCCGACGCCATCCGGCGACCCGGTCGAGCAATTGCTCCAGTGGCGAGACCTTGGCCTCGGCGTCGCTCAAATCCTGATGATGAAGCTCAGCGACCAAATCCCCGGCGTAGGCTACGGCGGTGCCGACCTTGGCAACCACGATCCCCGCAGCCATGTTGGCCAGCGCGGCGGCACGGTCGAGCGTCGCCCCGGCGGCGAGGCAGGCCGCCAACGTTGCGACGACGGTATCTCCCGCCCCGGAAACGTCAAAAACCTCGCGGGCTTCGGCCGCGAGATGAAGGATATCGCCTTCGGCGGGCACCAATGTCATGCCGTCGCGCGACCGGGTGACCAACACGGCTGTCAGCCCCAGGTCGTTGACCAATCCGCGGGCCGCGGCAATGACCTGTTCATCCGTGCCGACGGGCAAGCGTGTCGCGGTCGCCAGTTCCTTGAGGTTCGGGGTCAGAATTCCGGCTCCCCGATATCGGCTGTAGTCGGACCCCTTTGGGTCGACGATCACTAGGGCGCCGGCGGCGCTGGCGGCGGAGATGACGCGGGCCAGTGTGGCATCGGACAACACGCCCTTGCCGTAATCGGACAGGACCAGAACCTTATGATCCTGGGCCGCAGCTTCGGCGGCGGCGGCCAATTGATCCTGAAGGTTGTCGTCGGTCTGCCGCGCCGTTTCGCGATCGGTCCGGAGAATTTGTTGTGTCCCTGAAACAAACCGGGTCTTGATGGTGGTCGGCCGCCCGGCGACGGTGCGCAGGTCGCCGTCGACCCCGGGTTCGTTCTCGACCAAGACGCGGACTTCGTCACCCGCCGCGTCGTCGCCGACGACGGTCAGGAACCGGGTCTTGGCGCCCAAAGCGGCTAGATTGCGAACGACGTTTCCGGCACCGCCAAGCATGCGGGTTTCCCCAGTGACGCGCAGGACAGGGATCGGTGCTTCCGGGGAAATACGGTCGACGTCGCCATGCACGAAGGTGTCCAGCATCACATCGCCCAGGCAGAACACCCGCGCCTGCGGCAGGGCTTCGACCAGGGGGATTAAATCCGAACGTTCCGTCATGGCAACTGTCATGAATGTTATCCGGCTTTGACCAGACCCAATTCTATCTCAAGCGCGCCGCAAAGCATTTGCCCAAGCATAATGTGCATCTCCTGAATGCGCGCGGTGGTATCGGAGGGCACGATCAAAAGCGGGTCGGCCAAGCCCTTCATCCGGCCCCCGCCCTTGCCACTCAGGCCGGTCGGGGTAATACCCATGTCGCGGGCGGCACTTAGGGCTTCCAGCACGTTAGGGCTCTCGCCGGATGTCGAAATACCGATCGCCACATCTCCAGGTTTTCCAAGGGCCTGTAGCTGTCGGGCGAAAATTTGGTCGAAGCCGAGATCGTTGCCGCCGGCGGTCAGGGCCGAGGTGTCGGTGGTCAAGGCGATGGCGGCGATCGGGGCGCGGTCGGTCTTGTAGCGAACGGTCAACTCGGTCGCCAGGTGCTGGCAGTCGGCGGCACTGCCGCCGTTACCGAAGAACAGGATCTTCCCGCCTTGATTCAAGGACTTGGCACAGGTTTCTACAAGCGCCTTGAAGGGTGCGGCAAGGCCCGCGCGGGTGGCTTGCGCAACGGTGGCGTGTTCTTCCAGTTCGCTTTCAAAAAAAGCATTCAGGTCCATGATTTTACGCCAGTTTCCGAGTTCAAGCCGGTTGCTTAGAGAATGCTTCGGAAATAATCGATGGTTCGTTCCAGGCCGTCTCGCAGCGGAATGGTCGGGTTCCAACCCAAATGCTCCTTGGCGCGGGTGATGTCCGGGCAGCGCTGGGTCGGATCGTCCTGCGGCAGGGGCATCTTGATGATTTTCGTTTTGGCACCGGTCATTTCGATCACCAGCTCGGCCAGTTCCAGGATCGTGAACTCGCCCGGGTTGCCCAGGTTGATCGGTCCGGTGATTTCGTCCGGCGCGTTCATCAGACGCATCAGACCGTCAACCAAATCGGTAACGTAACAAAATGACCGGGTCTGCCCGCCGTTGCCGTAGACGGTCAGGTCCTCGCCCTTTAGCGCCTGAACGATGAAGTTGGAGACCACGCGCCCGTCGTTGGGGTGCATGTTCGGGCCGTAGGTATTGAAAATACGGGCGACGCGGATGTTCAACTCGTGCTGCCGGTGGTAGTCGAAAAACAGCGTTTCGGCGCAGCGCTTGCCTTCGTCGTAGCAGCCGCGCGGGCCGATCGGGTTGACCCGGCCCCGGTAGTCTTCGGTCTGCGGGTGAACTTCGGGGTCGCCATAGACTTCCGAGGTCGAGGCCTGAAGAATCTTCGCCCCGACCCGCTTGGCCAGGCCGAGCATGTTGATCGCGCCGTGGACGCTGGTCTTGGTCGTCTGCACGGGGTCGTACTGGTAATGCACGGGCGATGCCGGGCAGGCCAGGTTGTAGATCTCGTCGACCTCGACATAGAGCGGGAAGGTCACGTCGTGGCGCATCACTTCGAAATGCGGATGATCCATCAGGCCCAGGATGTTGTCCTTCGATCCGGTATAGAAATTATCGACGCAGATCACGCCCGCACCCGTGTCCAACAGACGCGCGCAAAGATGCGAGCCGATAAATCCGGCCCCGCCCGTGACGAGGATGGTCTTGCGAAGAGCCATGAATGGGTCACCCGTTCTGATTTTTGCGTTCGAGGCCGATAAGTCGCCGAACCGGCATTTCTTATAGCCCGCAAGTATTAAGAAACCGTCGCTTATGGCCCTCAAGCGGGCCTCAGGTCAAGCGGCCAGAGCGGGCCAAGATATGCTCTCGGGAACGATTGAGCCGGAGAATTTCCGCCGCGGGCCAAGCGCTGGAAAAGAAATGACTTTTTTAACGATTTGACTTTAGCATGGCCTTGATTAGTCGATTAACGGAAGAGCTGGCGCCGCCGGGCCAAGGCCAGCCGCAGGGACAGCCGGCATCGAAGCCCCCGAACGGGGCCGCAATGCGCGTGGGAGTATCATGGCCGAGATTCCGTCACCGGATACGCTCGAAGAAAAGCTTCTGCTGGACCGCCTCAACCGCATGGATGCGGGCGGGGCCGGTTACTATGCCGTGCACCTACATCTGTCCGAGCTGAAGACCACCAATCGCAAGCCGCACTTCATTCGATTGGCGGCGCGCAACTTCGACTCCTTGATCAACCAGTTCGAAGCCACGTTGTTCCAGATGAAGAACGCGGACTTGATCCTGTTGTGCCGCAATGTGCCGGTCAACGAGGCGGAAATCCCGGTCGAAAAAGTCCGCTCCCTGTTTTCCGAAGACCCCCTGACGCAGATCGACGAAACCGGTCTGGGCGAGGATCGGCTGTCGACCTGGTACGATCTGTCGGAACAGGAAGACTTCCGCATATTCGTTCGTGTCTTGGGCTCGTTGGTGCTCGAGGCCGAGGAAGTCGCCAAACGAGAAGCGGCCGAAGCCGTCGCCCAGCAGAAATCCGTCGGTCAGCCCCTGACGGCGCAGCACCTGACGGCGTTGTCACAGGTCCTGCCTCGGGTGCCGATCGACGATCTGATCCGCGAACAATTGTGCCTGCATATCGGCGCCAACGGCCCCGACGGCGTGTTGTTCCGCGAGATCTTCATTTCCATCGGCGATCTGAAAAAACGGGTCGCGCCGGGCGTGAACCTGTTTTCGTCGGCCTGGTTGTTTCAATACCTGACCGAGGCTTTGGACCGCACGATCCTGAAGAACATGTCGGGCCGCAATTTCGAATTGCTGGAAGAGCCGATCAGCCTGAACCTGAATATCGGCACCGTGCTGTCGCGCGATTTTCAGAACTTCCACCGCGCCGTCGGCGGCCATGCCGAAAACGTGGTGATTGAGATGCAGGTGATCGACATCTTCTCCGACGTCGATGCCTTCACCATGGCCCGCAATATGCTGCAACAGAACGGCTACCGTGTTCTGGTCGACGGCATTTCGCCGGTCTCGATGCAGTTCTTCGATCCGGCCGATCTGGGCGCCGATTTCATCAAGATCAGCTGGGGGCGCGAATTCGAGAACGAAGACGAGGATCAGGGCAAGGTCGAGGAACTGCGCCGCATCATCCGCGACGCGGGTGCCAAGTCGATCATCCTGTCGCGGGTCGATTCAGAGTTCGCCATTCAATGGGGCCTCAGCTTGGGCATCAGCCGGTTCCAGGGCTTCCTGATGGACCGCTTGATCGACACCGTGCGCTCGCAAGGGCGTCTGGCGCGGATCAAGAAGGAACGCGCCGGGGCGAAAGCCGCCGCGGCCCAGGGCGCGGCCCCCGCAGCGGCCAAAAAAGCGGCTCCGCAGGCGTAAGGTTTTAAGGGACGGAAACGGTATCATCATGGCGATCGCGCCCGACAATCAAAAGAACATGCCCAGTCAGGAGAACCTTCTCCTCGACTATGTGCGCCGCCTGGAGAAACACCGGGACGGCCGCCAGGTGGTGCATGTTCATTTGTCGCAGCTGCGTCCCTTCAACCGCCGCGAACAACATATCCGGGCCGCGACCTCCAGCTTCGATCCGTTGATCAGCGCGATGTCGGGGCAATTGTTCTCGTTGCGCAATTCGGACCTGATCTTCGTTTTCAAGGCCGAAGCCCGACCCCAGGTCGAAACCGTGGTTCAAAAGGTCCGGTTCCTGTTTTCGGACGACCCGTTGATCGCCGAGTTCGCGACCCACGAAAAACCCTTCGCCAACTGGTACGACGCGGAAACGGAATACGAAGACATCCTGCGTCTGGCCCGCGAGCTGGCCGAGGAAGAAGAGGAGCGCGTTACCAAAGTGCGCTCGCGCATGGATGCGCGGGCCTCGTTGCGCGCCAAGCAGCAACAGGGCGAGCCCCTGACCCCGGCGGTTCTGGCCCGGGTCGAAGACGCGCTCGGCCGCGCCGACCTGTCGAACTACGTCCGCCGGCAGTTCGTCTGTAAGGTCGATTCCAAGCTGATCCCCGAGCAGGAATTCTCGGAGCTGTTCATTTCCATCAACGACCTGCGCGAAACCCTGATGCCGGGCGTGAACCTCACGTCCAATCGCTGGCTGTTCTACCACCTGACCGAAACCCTGGACCGCCGCATGCTGGCCATGCTGTCGAAGACCGACGCCATCACCATCACCGGCGAAATTTCGATCAACGCCAATGTGAAGACCTTGTTGAGCGACGATTTCCAGGTGTTCGACGACAACGTCTCGGCCTCGCGCCGGGGGGCGATGGTGATCGAGCTGCAGAAAGAAGACATCTTCGCCGATTTGCCGGCCTTCCTGATCGCCCGTGAATTCGTGCAGGAACGGGGATACCGGGTGCTGCTCGACGGGTTGAACATGCAGACCATGTTCCTGGTCGACCGGGAAAAGCTGGGCTGCGATCTGGCCAAGCTGATTTGGACGCCTGCCCTGGCCGACGCCGGGGATGAGGTCAAGGAACGCCTGCGCACCATTGCCGCCCAGGGCGGCGGGGGCCGGATGATCCTATGCCGCTGCGATACGCGGGAATCGGTCGAATTCGGCCGGTCGATCGGGATCGAACGGTTCCAGGGCCGGTTCGTCGAAGGCCTGATCGCCGAAGACGGTCGCCGCCGCGATTTGTTGAAGCTGAAACACCGTATTCAGCGCGGCACCGCGTCGGACGACGAAGAAGAAGAAATGGTCGATTGAGTTTGAGGCTCAGTCCTTAGGCGTTCTTGCCGCTGACCCCGGCATCCCCGAAAGTCGCCATCTCGGAATGACAGGCCAGCGCCCCGCGCACCAGGCCGACCGCCAGGACCGCGCCCGAAGCCTCGCCCAGGCGCATGTTCATCTGTAGCAATGGCTCCATGCCCAGCTTCGCCAACAGCCGCTCATGCCCCGGCTCGGCCGAACGATGGGCCGCCTGGCAATGGCCCAGGGCGTCCGCCCGCGCGACCTGTAGGCAGGCCGCCGCCGCCCCGCAGACGAACCCGTCCAGCAGAACCGGCACCTGCCGTCGCCGTGCCTGGATCAAGGCGCCGGCCATGGCCGCCAGCTCCCGCCCGCCCAAAGCACGCAGCACGCCCAGCCCGTCGGTCGGTGCGACGGCATTCGCCGCGACGGCCTGTTCGATGACCTGGGCCTTGGCCCGCACATGGGCATCGTCCAATCCCGTGCCGGGTCCGGCCCAATCGGCCCCGCTGCCGCCGTATAGCCCCAGACAGACCGCAGCGGCGGCGGTGGTATTGGCGATCCCCATTTCGCCAAGGCACAACAGGTCGATCCCGTCCGGCACCGCGGCCGCACCGGCGGCGACGGCGGCGGCGAAGTCGCCTTCGGTCATGGCCGGGCCTTGGCTGAAGTCGGCAGTGGGGCGGTCGAGATCCAGGGGGATCACGTCCAGGTCCACGCCGAAGGTGCGGCACAGCTGGTTCACCGCCGCGCCCCCGGCCTGAAAATTGGCGACCATCTGCACCGTGACTTCGGGCGGAAAGGCCGAGACCCCCCGCGCCGCCACGCCGTGATTTCCGGCGAAGACCAGGGCCTGCACCCGGTCCAGGCGCGGCGCGGCGCGGCCCTGCCAAGTCGCCAGCCATTCGCTCAAATTTTCCAGCCGGCCCAAGGACCCGGCGGGTTTGGTCAATTGCCCTTCGCGGGCCTGCACGGCGGCCAGGGCCGCGGCATCGGGACCGGGCAGGTCCGCCAATAGGGCGGTGGGGTCGAATTCGGTCGGGTCGGTCGGGCTGTCGGACATGGGCGGGTTCCGTCGCGGGTCTTGTTTCCGGTTGCGGGGTCGGTCACATATAACCCATTCGAACGCGGGGGGCGGGATTTTCCCGAACGCCCGCGATCAACGACAAACGCCTGAGGAGCCATCCAACTTGCCGACGGACCCATCCCCCGGCCCGGATACACAGACCACGCGCCCCTGGCCCTTGCGGCTATGGGACGATGCCTTGTTGGCGGTGGCGTTTCTGACGCGCTTGCCGGTCCCGGCGCAGCACGACCTGCCGCCGGGGGCGCTGGCCCGCGCCGGCTGGGCGTTTCCCATCGCCGGGGTGCTGGTCGGCGGCCTGGGGGGCATTGTGGTTTGGGTGACGGCGGGGGCGGGCCTGCATCCCCTGGCGGCGGCCCTGCTTGCCTTGGCGGTGATGGCCATAACGACCGGGGCGTTGCACGAAGACGGCTTGGCGGATTTCGCCGATGGCTTGGGCGCGCAGGACCGGGCCCGGCGGTTGGAGATCATGCGGGATTCGCGGATCGGCGCGTTCGGCGTCCTGGCCCTGGTGTTCGCCACGGGGTTGAAGGCGACGGCCCTGGCGTCCCTGCCCGGGCCGGGCACGGCGGCGTTGGTCCTGATCGGCGCGGCCGCGCTGTCGCGGGCGGCCATGGTGCCGACCATGCGGCTGATTACCCCGGCGCGAAACGACGGCCTGGGCCAAGGTGCCGGGCGCCCGCCGGCCTGGGCCGCGGTCTTGGCGGTGGTGTTGGGCCTGGCGGCGCTGGCGCCGTTGTGGATCGTGTTCGGCCCGGGCATCGCGACCCTGGCGGCGGCGGGATTGGCGGCGGGGTTGTTCGCCTGCTGGGCCATGCATGCCGCAGTCGGCGGGCACAGCGGCGATACCCTTGGCGCGCAACAACAATTTGTAGAGACCGCGATCTATCTGGTCGCGGCAACGGTGGAGATCAGCCTGTGAGTAAGAAACTCGACAACGTCACCCGCTGGTGGTGGGTCCGTCATGCGCCGGTGCCGTCCGTGGTCGGCACCATCTATGGCGGCAACGACGTGCCCTGCGACGTGTCCGACCGCGATAGCTTTCGCGCCCTGGCCGGGGCCCTGCCCGCCGACGCGGTTTGGCTGACCAGTCATCTCAGCCGGACCCATAAGACCGCCCAGGCGATCCGCGAGGAAGGGTTGGATTTCCCGGCCCCCATCGCCGAGGAACATCTGGGCGAACAATCGTTCGGCGATTGGCAGGGATCGACCTGGGACGAGATGGAAAGCCGCGACCCGGAGACTTTTTATGCGTTTTGGGAAACGCCCGCGCGGTCGCGCCCGCCGGGGGGTGAAAGCTTCGCCGATCAGATCGCCCGCGTCGGCGCGGTGATCGACCGCTACACCGCCGACCATGCCGGGCGGGACATCGTCGCCGTGACCCACGGCGGCACCATTCGCGCGGCCCTGACCCATAGCTTGGGCCTGACACCCGAAGGCGGCATGTCTTTTACGGTGTCGACCCTGTCGGTGACCTGCCTGGAACATGTGCCGGGCGGATTGCTGCGTGGGCGTGGTGGGGCATGGCGGGTGGTTCGGGTCAACGCACCGCCCCATGCCGTGACCTCGCAGGTCAAGGGAGGGCACTGAGCCATGCCCGATGCCCTGCCCCCTGTGACCCTGATCCTGGGCGGTCAACGCTCGGGAAAAAGCCGCTTGGCCGAAACCCTGATCGAGGATGCCGCCGGCGGGGGCCTATATTTGGCCACGGCTGAAGCCCGCGATGGCGAAATGACCGACCGCATCGCCCATCACCGGGCGCGGCGCGGCCCCGATTGGGAAACCATCGAGGAGCCGCTGGATATCCTGGGCCAAATCCGCGAGCACGCCGCCCCGGGCCGCCCCATCCTGGTCGACTGCCTGACCCTGTGGTTGTCGAACCTGATGGAAGCGGGCCGCGATCCGGACGCCGAGGCCGAGGCCCTGGCCCTGGGGCTGGACGGTGTTGCCGGGCCGGTGGTGTTCGTTTCGAACGAGGTCGGCCTGGGCGTGATCCCGGCCAATGCCCTGGCCCGCGCTTTCGTCGATGCCGCCGGGCGGATCAACCAACGTCTGGCCCAGCGCGCCGACCGTGTGGTATTCACGGCGGCCGGGTTGCCTTTGGTTCTGAAGGGCAGCCCGCTTTAAGAATTCAAAAGACGCAAAGGTCCGCTTTTCCATGAAAATTCCCGCCACCGTGATCACCGGCTTTCTGGGCGCCGGCAAGACGACCCTGATCCGCCATCTGCTGCAAAACGCGGGCGGGCGGCGCATCGCCCTGGTGATCAACGAATTCGGCGACCTTGGCGTGGACCGCGAAGTCATCAACGGTTGCGCCATCGAGGGCTGCGCCGAAGACGACGTGGTGGAACTGGCCAACGGCTGCATCTGTTGCACCGTGGCCGATGACTTCCTGCCGACCATGGAAATGTTGCTCGACCGGCCGAACCCGCCGGATCACATCGTGATCGAAACCTCCGGCCTAGCCTTGCCCAAGCCGCTGGTGAAGGCCTTTACCTGGCCGGAAATCCGCGCCCGGGTCACGGTCGATGGGGTGATCGCCGTGGTCGATGCCCCCGCCGTGGCGGCGGGCCGCTTCGCCGACGATCCGGACGCGGTCGCCGAACAACGCGAAGCCGACGACAACCTGGATCACCATTCCCCGCTTGAAGAGGTGTTCGAGGATCAGTTGCTGTCCGCCGACATGGTGCTGCTGAACAAGGCCGACCTGATCGACGCGGCGGGACTGGCCGAAGCCCGCGCCCGGGTCGAGGAAGAATTGCCGCGCGCGGTCAAGATCGTCGAGACGCGCCACGGCACGGTCGATGCCGATGTCCTGTTGGGCCTTCAGGCCGGGGCCGAGGACGACCTGGACGCCCGCCCGTCCCATCATGAAGACCATGACGATCACGATCACGACGATTTCGAAAGCTTCGAGGTTCGCCTCGGTGGCGCCGCCGAGCCGACGGCGCTGATGGCCCGGATCGAAGCCGCCGCCCGCGATCACGATATCCTGCGGATCAAGGGCTTCGTCCATGTCGAGGGCAAGCCCCGTCGCCATGTCATCCAAGGGGTGGGGGCGCGTATCGACGGCTACTACGATCGCCCGTGGAAAGACGGCGAAAACCGGGAAAGCCGTCTGGTCGTCATCGGCCGCCACGGCCTGGACCGCGACGCCGTGACCCGCGCCCTGCAGGGCTGAACCTCGCCAGGGTAAGGCGATCGGGTTAACCCCTGGGCCGTCTGCTCCTATATAAATGACCGCATCAACCTGAGCAGCGGAGCGCGCTTTGCATCTTCTCGCCGCCCAACCCGGCATTGTCGACGACGGATCGGAAGCCCTCGACCTGGGGCAGACGCCGGGCGACATCGTCGTTCTGTCGGCGGCGGATACGGAATTGGCGGCCCTGGCTCAGGCGCAACAAGGCCGCGCCGAGGATGGCGGGGATGCCGCGCCGTCCCTGCGCCTGGCCAACGTCATGCACCTGTCCCACAACATGAGCGTCGATCTGTATGTCGATGCGGTGATTCGCCATGCGAAGCTGGTGGTCGTGCGTCTGTTGGGCGGGCGGGCCTATTGGCCCTATGGGGTGGAGCAGTTGGCGCAGGCGGCTTCGGCGCGGGGCATTCCCCTGGCGTTCCTGCCCGGCGACGACGCGCCCGATGCGGAACTGGCCGATTGGTCGACCCTGCCGCGCGAGGCGCAACACCGCCTGTGGCAATATCTGGTTCATGGCGGGCCGGTGAACGCCGGCCGGTTCCTGGGCTATGCGGCGGCGTTGCTCAACGACAGCGATGACTGGCTGGAGCCGGAACCCCTACTGTCCGCCGGGATCTATTGGCCGGACGCGGCGATGCCCGACCTGGACCGCCTGCGCGCCCATTGGACGGCGGAAGCACCTGTGGCAGCGTTGGTGTTCTATCGCGCCCTGGTCCAGGCCGGGAACCTGGACGCTGTCGATGCGCTGATCGCGTCGTTGGGTCGGGCGGGGCTGAACGCCTTGCCGGTCTATGTCAAAAGTTTGAAGGACCCGGTCTCGGCGGCGACCTTGGACGGTTTGCTGGACGAAGCGCCCCCGGCGGTCGTCCTCAACGCCACGGGCTTTGCCGTGGCCGCGCCGGGCACCGACCGCCTGGGCGGCGGGCGCGACCCCAGTCCCCTCGACCGGCCCGGCGCGCCGGTGTTGCAGGCAGTGTTCGCGGGCGGCGGCCTGGAAGCTTGGCGCGACGGCACCCAGGGCTTGGGTCCGCGCGATATCGCCATGAACGTCGCCCTGCCCGAAGTGGACGGGCGCATCTTTACCCGCGCGGTATCGTTCAAGGGCCTGGCCCGGCGCGACGACGCGACCCAGACCGATATCGTGCGCTATGAGCCGGTTGCCGACCGGGTCGAATTCGTCGCCGACCTGGCGGCGGCCTGGGCGCGGCTGGCGGGCAAGACGCCGGACGAACGGCGGGTCGCCCTGGTCCTGGCCAACTATCCCAACCGCGACGGCCGCATCGGCAACGGCGTCGGCCTGGATACGCCTGCCGGGACGGTCCAGGTTTTGAATGCTCTGCGTGACGCCGGATACGCGGTCGACAACCTGCCCGCCGACGGCGACGCCTTGGTGACGCGCCTGTTGGCGGGGCCGACCAATGACCTGTCGGCGCTGCACAGCCGGACCTGGGACGAAACCCTGTCCTTCGCCGAATATCAGATGTTCTTCGCGGCCCTGCCAAAGGCCGTGCGCGACGCGGTGACCGACCGCTGGGGCGCGCCCGAGAGCGATCCTTATTTCCGGCCCGGCGAATTGGACTGCGGGCATTTCGCCGTCGCCGCGTTCCGCTGCGGGCGGGTCGCGGTCTGCCTGCAACCGGCGCGGGGCTATAACGTCGATCCCAAATCCAGCTATCACGACCCGGACCTGGTGCCGCCGCATTATTACCTGGCATTCCATGCCTGGCTGCGGCGGGAATTCCGCGCCGACGCCGTGGTTCACATGGGCAAGCACGGCAACCTGGAATGGCTGCCGGGCAAGTCCCTGGCGCTGTCCGCCGATTGCTTCCCCGAGGCGGCTCTCGGCCCGCTGCCCAATATCTATCCGTTCATCGTCAACGACCCCGGCGAGGGCACCCAGGCCAAGCGCCGCGCGGCGGCGGTAATCGTCGATCATCTGACGCCGCCCCTGACCCGGGCTGAAAGCTACGGCCCGTTGAAGGACCTGGAAGCCCTGGTCGATGAATATTACGAAGCGGCGGGCGTCGACCGGCGGCGGCTGAAGGTGCTGGAACAGGAAATCCTCTCGCTTTGCCACGCTACCGGCATCGGGGCCGACTGCGGCATGGCCGCCGACGATGCCTCGGGCGACGCCTTGGCCAAGCTCGACAACTATCTGTGCGAGCTGAAGGAAATGCAGATCCGCGACGGCCTGCACATTCTGGGCGTCTCGCCCGATGGCCGTCAGTTGACCGACCTGTTGGTCGCCCTGGTCCGCGTGCCGCGCGGCGGCGGGGCCGAGGATGCCTCCCTGCTGCGCGCCCTGGCGGCGGACATGGATTTGGGCCGCGAGTTCGATCCCCTGGCCTGCGAAATGGCCGCGCCCTGGACCGGCCCGATGCCCGAGGTCTTGGCCGGATTGGCCGAAGGCCCGTGGCGGACCCATGGCGATACGGTCGAGCGCTTAGAACTGTTGGCCGCCGATCTGGTGTCAGGTGCGCAAACCGCCGACCCAGCCTGGACCGCCACGGCGGCGGTGCTGGATTTCGTCGCCGATCGCCTGCGGCCCGCCGTCACGGCCTCGGGCGGGGCCGAGATCGCGGGCGTGCTGACCGGGTTGAACGGGCGGTTCGTTGCCCCCGGCCCGTCGGGCGCGCCGACGCGCGGGCGGCCCGACGTGCTGCCGACTGGGCGTAATTTCTATTCGGTCGATACCCGCACGGTGCCGACGCCCGCCGCCTGGCAACTGGGGTGGAAGGCCGCATCGTTGCTGGTCGAACGCCATGCCCAGGATCATGGCGACTGGCCCAGCGCCCTGGCGATATCGGCCTGGGGCACGTCCAACATGCGGACCGGCGGCGACGACATTGCGCAGGCCCTGGCCTTGCTCGGCGTCAAACCGCAATGGGACGGGCCGTCGCGCCGCGTCACCGGGTTCGAAATTTTGCCGGTCTCGGTCCTGGGCCGTCCGCGCGTCGATGTGACGCTGCGGATTTCCGGGTTCTTCCGCGATGCCTTCCCGGGCCTGATCGACCTGTTCGATTCCGCCGTGCGCGCGGTCGCCGCCCTGGACGAAAGCGCCGAGGACAACCCCCTGGCCGCCCGGGTGCGGGACGAGGCGGCGCAGCTTGCCCCCGCCATGGGCGGCGACGCCGATGCCGCGTTCCGGCGCGCGGCCTATCGGGTGTTCGGCTCGATGCCGGGCGCCTACGGGGCCGGATTGCAGGCCTTG
The DNA here is from genome assembly GCA_964012715.1 of uncultured Rhodospirillaceae bacterium. Lineage (GTDB taxonomy): Bacteria > Pseudomonadota > Alphaproteobacteria > Rhodospirillales > Casp-alpha2 > UBA1479. The sequence goes on from CAXGUG010000020.1 coordinate 43,297, forward strand.
ATCGATGAAAAAGGTTGGGAGACCGAGGACGATCTGGCCAAGGCTTATGTCGCCTGGGGCGGCTATGCCTATGGCGCGGGGGCCGAGGGCCAGGCCGCGCACGGCCTGTTCGAAACCCGCCTGAAAGCCGCCGAGGCGGTGGTCCAGAATCAGGACAACCGCGAACACGACCTGTTGGATTCCGACGATTATTACCAGTTTCAAGGCGGTCTGACCGCCGCCGTGCGCAGCCTGTCGGGCGCGCAGCCTGCCGTTTATTTCGGCGACAATGCCCGCCCGGAAAACCCGCGCGTTCGTACCCTGGACGAAGAGATCGGCCGTGTCGTCCGCGCCCGCGCCGCCAATCCGAAATGGATCGAGGGCGTGATGCGCCACGGCTATAAGGGAGCGTTCGAAATGGCGGCGACGGTCGATTACCTGTTCGCCTTCGCCGCGACGGCGCATTGCGTCGCCGATCATCACTTCGATGCCGTGTTCCAGGCTTATCTGGACGATGCCGACGTGCGCGCCTTCCTGGCCGACCACAATCCCGACGCCTTGCGCGACATGGCGGCCCGATTCCTCGAGGCCCAGGACCGGGGCCTGTGGCGGCCGCGCCTGAATTCGTCGCGGGCGCTTTTGGAGCGGTTGGCCGGTGGTGGTTGACGGATGGGGGCCGAAGCCGGGATAAGTGAGGACAGCCCAAGGCTAGTTGCATAAAAAGCTAGGCGCATTAGAGGAAAGAGCGGCATGAACGAAAAGGTCAAAGACAGCCTGAGCGAAGCGGAGCTTGACGCCCGCCATGCCGAGAAGATGCGCAAGAAAAAGGCCGCGCGGGACAAGATTCTGGCGACCAAGACCGAGGAACGCGGTCTGGTGATCGTGCATACCGGCAAGGGCAAAGGCAAATCCACCGCCGCCATGGGCATGGCGATGCGCTGCGTCGGGCACGGCATGCGCGTGGCGATCGTGCAATTCGTCAAAGGCGTATGGGAAACGGGTGAGCGCGACGTGCTTGCCGCGTTCCCGGACCTGGTGACGATCCGCGCCATGGGCGAAGGGTTCTCCTGGGAAACCCAGGACCGGCAGCGCGACCTGGCGGCGGCGCGCGCGGCCTGGGATGCGGCCAAGGATTTGATGGCCGACCCCAGCTACAAGATGATCATCCTGGACGAACTGAACATCGTGTTGCGCTATGGCAATCTGCCGCTGGATGAGGTGGTGGAAACCCTGCGCAACAAGCCGGACGACCTGCACATCGTGGTCACCGGGCGCAACGCCAAGGATGAATTGATCGAGGTCGCTGACCTGGTCACCGAGATGACCCAGGTCAAACATCCCTTCCGTGCGGGCGTGAAGGCCCAGGCGGGTATCGAGTTTTGATCGACGGATTGGAGTAACGCCATGGCCGCCGGCATTCGTGCATTTCTGATGGTGCTTCTGACCGGGGCCGTATTGGGCGGCTGTACCCGGTTGGAATCGGACCCCCCGGTGGCGGCGCGGCATGTCATCTCGTCGGCGACGGCGACGGTCGAACGGTTTACGACCGTGCCGCAGCTGGCCGACGCGGCGAAGCATATTCCGACCGCCCATGCGATCGTGGTCTTCCCCGATTTGGTCAAGGCCGGCTTTATCGCCGGGGGCGAGGGCGGCAACGGGGTGCTGTTGTCCAAGGCCGCTGCGGGCGGCTGGTCGCAGCCGGTGTTTCTGTCCCTGGGTGCCGCCAGCGTCGGGTTCCAGGCCGGGATTCAGCAGACCGAGGTGATCTTGATCATTCGCTCCGAAGGGGCATTGCAGGCGGTGCTTAAGAACCAGGGCACGCTGGGGGCCGAAACGGGCCTGACCGTCGCGGTTTACGGTGCGGGGATCGAAGGGGCCGTCACGACCAACGCCGGGGCCGACATCATCGCCTTCGCCAATTCCAAATCGGGCCTGTTCGCCGGGGTGTCGCTTGAGGGGGCGGTGTTCATCCGCCGCCGCGATTTGAACGAAGCCTTCTACGGCGCCGGCGCCACGCCGGAAAGCATTCTGGCGGGCAAGCAGTCGAACCCCGCCGCCGCGCCGCTGATCGACGCCCTTGCCGCCGCAAAATGATCCCGCCGTGTCTGCCCGCGCCCTGATGTTCCAGGGTACGGGCTCGGATGTCGGCAAATCGCTGATCGTCGCGGGACTGTGCCGGGTCTATGCCCGCCGGGGTCTGACCGTCCGCCCGTTCAAGCCGCAGAACATGTCCAACAATGCCGCCGTCACCGATGACGGGGGTGAGATTGGCCGTGCGCAGGCCTTACAGGCTTTGGCGGCGCGACAGCCGCTGTCCGTCCATATGAATCCGGTGCTGTTGAAGCCGCAGACCGATATCGGCGCACAGGTCGTGGTTCAGGGTCGGGTTCGCGGCAACGCCAAGGCGCGGGATTATCATGCGATGAAACCGGACCTGATGGCGGCGGTGCTGGACAGCTTCGCCATCGTCGGCGCAAACGCGGAGCGGCTGATCGTCGAAGGCGCGGGCAGCCCGGCCGAGGTCAACCTGCGCGCCGCCGACATCGCCAACATGGGCTTCGCCCTGGCTGCCGGAGTACCGGTCGTGCTGGTCGCCGATATCGACCGGGGCGGGGTCATCGCCAGCCTGGTCGGAACCTGGGAGCTGCTGACCGATGAGGAACGGGCCTTGGTGGGGGGCTATGTGATCAACAAGTTTCGGGGCGACGTTTCGTTGTTCGATAGCGCCATCGACATCATCCGGGCGCGCACCGGCATGCGCTGCTTCGGGGTGGTGCCGCATTTCGCCGACGCCCGTCTGTTGCCGGCCGAGGACGCGGTCGCCCTGGATGCGCCGCGCGTGTCGAACGGGGGCGCGCCCGACCGGGTTCGTATCGCCGTGCCGCGCCTGCCGCGCATCGCCAATTTCGACGACCTGGACCCGCTCAACAGCGAAGATGGGGTCGAGGTGCGACTTATCGAGCCGGGCCAAGCCATCCCCGGCGATACCGACGTGGTGCTGATCCCGGGGTCGAAGGCGACGCTGGCCGATCTGGCCGCCGTGCGGGCGCAGGGCTGGGACATCGATATCCTGGCCCATCATCGGCGTGGCGGCATCGTCGTCGGGTTGTGCGGCGGCTATCAGATGCTGGGCCGCACGGTCGCCGACCCGGATGGGGTCGAAGGCACGGCGGAAAGCGTGCCCGGCCTGGGCTTGTTGGCGGTCGATACGGTGATCGGCCAGGCCAAGACCCTGCGCCCGGCAGCTGGGCGGGACCGGGTGCATGGCCAGGATATCACCGGGTACGAGATGCATATGGGCGAGACCACGGGCTTGGGCCGGGACCGGCCCTGGCTGGATTTAGGCGGCGGGACGACCGACGGCGCGGTATCCGACGACGGCCGGGTCATGGGGGCCTATGTCCATGGGCTGTTCGCCGCCGACGGGTTTCGCCGGGCTTTTCTGACGGCGGTGCGGGCCGGGGACTATGCAGCGGCGTCTCATGCGGTGCAGGTCGAGGCGACGCTCGACGCCCTGGCCGATCATTTGGAACAACACCTTGATATGACGGCGCTGGACGAAGCTTTCGCCTAGGCGCTCGCCAAAACACGAACTTCAAAGGAGGAGACGATGGAGATTGCCGGACATACGGCGCTGGTGACGGGTGCCGCATCGGGCCTGGGCGCGGCGACGGCGCGGGCGTTGGCGGACAAGGGCGCCAAGATTGCCTGTTTGGATTTGAACCTGGCCGGGGCCGAGGAAACGGCAGCGGCCATCGGCGGTAAGGCGTTCCAGGCCGACGTTGCGGATGCGGACTCGTTGGAAGCTGCCGTGCAGGCTGCGGGCGATGCCCTGGGCGTGGCGCGGATCGCGGTGTCCTGCGCCGGGATCGCGCCGCCCAAACGGATCGTCGGGCGCGACGGGCCGCAACCCCTGGCGACATTCAGCCAGACGATCCAGGTCAACCTGATCGGCACCTTCAACCTGATGCGTCTGGCGGCCCATGCCATGCAGGGGCTGGACCCGCTGCCGACCGGCGAGCGCGGGGTGATCGTCAACACGGCATCGGTCGCGGCCTTCGAAGGGCAGATCGGACAGGCGGCTTATTCGGCGTCGAAGGGCGGGGTCGCGGCAATGACCATGCCGGCGGCGCGGGA
>CAXGUG010000021.1:0-47272 GCA_964012715.1 uncultured Rhodospirillaceae bacterium
CATTTTTGTAGCGACGGCTGCCGCACAAAGTTCTCAGCCGACCCGGAACATTACCTGTCCGGCGACCACCGCACCCAGGCGGCGCAAATGCCTGCAGGCACGAAATACACCTGCCCCATGCACCCGGAAATCGTCCAAGTCGGCCCAGGAGATTGTCCCATCTGCGGCATGGCATTGGAACCGATGGGCGTGCCCAGCGGGGACGAAGGCCCCAATCCCGAACTGGTCGATTTCACCCGCCGCTTTTGGGTCGGCGCGGTCCTGAGCCTGCCCTTGCTGACCCTGGCCATGGGACCGATGCTGGGCCTGGGCATCCGTGACGCCATCGGCGAGACGGCGGCGCAATGGATCGAACTGGCCCTGGCGACGCCTGTCGTTCTGTGGTGCGGCTGGCCGTTCTTTCAACGCGGTGTGAAATCGGTAATAAGCGGCAATCTGAACATGTTCACCCTGATCGCCATGGGCGTGGGCGCGTCCTATTTATTCAGCCTGATCGCCGTTGTCGCTCCCGGCATCTTCCCCGACGGCTTCCGAGGGCCGGGGGGACACGTCGGCGTCTATTTCGAAGCCGGGGCAGTGATCGTCGTCCTGGTCCTGCTGGGACAGTTGATGGAACTGGGCGCCCGCGACCGCACGGGGACGGCGTTACGCGCGCTGTTGGACATGGCGGCCAAGACCGCCCGACGCATCGATGCCGACGGCACGGAACAAGAAGTCCCCTTGGAGGGTGTCCAAGCAGGCGACCGCCTGCGGGTCCGGCCCGGCGACAAGATCCCGGTGGATGGCGTGGTTCTGGAAGGCCGCTCGTCGGTGGATGAATCGATGATCACCGGCGAGGCCATTCCCGTCGAGAAAACCACCGGCGATCCGGTGACCGGGGCAACGATCAACGGCACCGGCAGCCTGATCATGGAAGCCCAACGCGTCGGTGCGGACACCATGCTGAACCAGATCGTCGAGATGGTCGCCAGCGCGCAACGGTCCCGCGCGCCCATTCAAAAAGTCGCCGATTCCGTCGCGGGTTTCTTCGTGCCCGCCGTGATCGCCGTCGCTATCGCCGCCTTTGTCGCATGGTCGGTCTGGGGCCCCGCGCCCGCCATGGCATATGGACTGGTCGCCGCCGTCGCGGTGCTGATCATCGCCTGTCCCTGCGCCCTGGGCCTGGCCACGCCGATGTCGGTCATGACCGCGACCGGACGGGGCGCGCGCGCAGGCGTGCTGATCCGCAACGCCGAGGCCCTGGAACGGTTCGCCAAGGTCGATACCCTGATCGTCGATAAGACCGGCACCCTGACGGTCGGCAAGCCGCAACTGGTCGCCGTACTGGCGTTGAACGGGCAGGATGAAGATACGGTACTGCGCCTGGCCGCCGGATTGGAGCGCGGATCGGAACACCCCCTGGCCGAGGCCATCGTCGCCGGGGCCGAAGCCCGCGGTCTGACGCTGGCCAACGCCGAGGACTTCGAGGCCGCGACCGGCAAGGGCGTCTCCGGCGTGGTCGATGGCCGCCGCGTGGCACTCGGCAATGCCCGCATGATGGACGATCTGGGCTTGGACCGTAACCACGCCCGGGACGAGGCCGATGCCCGCCGCGACCGGGGCGAAACGGTGATGTTCGTGGCCGTGGACGGCGCGTTGGCTGGATTGATCGCCGTCGCCGACCCGGTCAAGGAAACGACGGCGGACGCCATCAAGGCCCTGCATGCCCAGGGCTTCGCCATCGTCATGGCGACGGGCGACAACGAACGGACCGCCCGCGCCGTGGCCGCCGACCTGGGCATCGACGACATCCGTGCCGACGTCCTGCCGCAAGACAAGGCGCAGATCGTCAAAGACCTGCAAGCCCAAGGCCGCAAGGTCGCGATGGCCGGAGATGGGGTCAACGACGCCCCCGCCCTGGCCCAGGCCGATGTCGGCATCGCCATGGGCACGGGGGCTGACGTGGCGATCGAAAGCGCGGGCCTGACCCTGGTGAAAGGGGATTTGAACGGCATCGTCCGGGCCCGCCGATTAGCCCGCGCGACCATGCGCAACATCCGCCAAAACCTGTTCTTCGCTTTGGTCTATAATGCACTGGGCGTGCCCGTGGCGGCGGGGGTTCTCTATCCCGTATTCGGCATTCTGCTATCACCCATGTTCGCCGCCGCGGCGATGAGCCTCAGTTCCGTTTCGGTCGTCGGCAACGCGTTGCGCCTGCGCAGCGCCGACATCGGGGAGAAATAAGCCATGAACATCGGCGACGCCGCCAAGCTGTCGGGCCTACCGGCCAAAACGATCCGCTATTACGAGGACATCGCGCTGATCGTTCCGGGGCGGAGCGAAAACGGCTACCGCGTCTATGCGCCCAACGACGTTCATAAACTGCAATTCGTGCAGCGGGCGCGCGGGCTGGGATTTTCGGTCGAGGATTGCCGGGCGTTGTTGTCCCTGTACGAAGACGACAACCGCGCCAGCGCCGACGTCAAAACGATCGCCGAGAGCCACCTTGCGGGGATTGAAGCCAAGATCGCCGAATTGAAGGCCCTGCAAGCCACACTTAAACACCTAATTGATCATTGCCATGGCGACGACCGCCCGCAATGCCCGATCATCAACGGCCTGGCGGGACCGGACCATTGAACCGCATTCTTCGTAGCACCCAGCATGGGAGTACCGTCAAATGACTGCATCGAAGCTTTTTTCCGTTGCGACCATGACCGCCGCAGCGTCCATCACCGGCGCCGCACAGGCGGTCGCAGATCAAGGCGCTCCGGGATATTATTACGACCATCCCATGTGGGGTTCCGGTTGGGGACACATGTTCATGGGATGGGGAATGATGGCGGTCTTCATGATCGCGCTGGTCTTGGTCGTTGTATTTTTGATCAAGGGACTGACGGGGACAAGCACGTCTTCGTCCTCGACCGCCCTGGACATCCTCAACGAACGTTATGCGCGGGGTGAAATCGATACGGCCGAATACAACGAGCGCAAAAAGACGATTTCCGGAAACTCCTGACGGCAGCTTGAACCGCACCGACTGCGGATGATATTTTATTGACCATGAAAACAGCGCCCCGAATGAAGGCCTTCAGCCAATCCGTGCGATACTTGTGCATCGCGCTGATGGCTTTCGCCGTCGTTTTATCAGGCGCTGGACTGGGTCACGCTCAACCGCGAACCGGCGGCCAAGTCCATTCCGCGGCAACGATGCATCACGGTGCGCCGTCGGCCGAAACGGACGAGCATGCGGCCCATCATACCGGCTGCGATCAGGGAGCGATGTCATCCGATCATTGCCCCACGACACCGAAAAGCGGCGCGGCGCATGGCTGTTGCGTCAGCGCCTGCCTGACCGGGTTCACAACGCCCGATGTCAGCGCCACGCCGATCAGGGCCGCATCCGCGGAGTCTCTTCCGGTCCGGACGGATCAGGCAATGGCCTCCCGCGCCTTGGACGAATTGTTCAAGCCCCCCCAGCACGCGGCTTGATTTCCGTGCGCTCGGACCGGGCGGCGCGACACTCGATTTTCTAAGACGATCACACCCTGGATCGAGGGCGCGTGAACCGATGGCAAGTGCGGCGGGTTTTTCCGTTTGCTCCATCGACCGACGCAAATGCAATCCGAACGACAACGCGGAAATCATTGTCCTCCCGTGCGGGCGAGCGCGCCCGCCGCAAACGAACCCATTCCGCATTTCATGCGATGTACAAGGAACAGAGATATGTCCACGTTTCGTAAATTCACGTCCCGCACTTCCGCTGCAACGCTGACGACCGCGCTGATGATTGCCGCGACCCCCTTGGCCCTGGCCGATGCCGGCCACGGACATGGGCCCCAAGGCGGACAAATGACGCAGGGCGACCAGATGATGCAAGGCGGCCACATGATGCAGGGCGACCAAATGAACCAGGGCGGCCACATGATGGGCGGCCACGGCCCGATGTCCGTCGACATCGGCCACCAGGGCAAAGCCGCCGACGTAACCCGCACCATCGACATCGTCATGCAGGACAATTTCTTCGAACCCGAAGAGATCGACATCAAGGCGGGCGAGACCGTGCGCTTTAAGATTGTCAACAAAGGCACCCTGCTGCACGAGTTCGGCCTGGGGACCGCCGCGATGCACGCCGCCCATCAGAAAGAAATGATGGTGATGATGGAGCACGGCATGATCGAAGCCGATCGCATCAACCCCGAGCGGATGAAGATGGACCACGGCCCCGGCATGGCGCCGATGGGACATAGCCATGGCGGTGCGAGCGGCAGCGTCCTGGTCGAGCCGGGCAAATCGGCCGAGATCATCTGGACCTTCACCAAGGACACCGAACTGGAATTCGCCTGCAACGTTCCGGGCCATTACGAGTCCGGGATGATGGGCCATTTCAAATTCAAATGAGCGACGGAAAACGAAGGACAGTGACCATGAAACGTATTTTCTGGGCAGCCCTGGCCGCGTTTTTCGCGGCTTCGGCCCCGCCCGCAGCCTGGGCCGGGACATATGACCTGACCATCGGCAAGGCGACCATCGACGTCGCCGGAAAGAACCAGACGGCGATGACCATCAACGGCACCGTCCCGGGGCCGGTCCTGCGGTTCAAGGAAGGCGAGGACCTGACGATCAACGTCACCAACACCTTGTCCGAGGACACCTCGATCCATTGGCACGGCCTGATCCTGCCTTATCAGCAGGATGGCGTGCCGGGCATCAGCTTTCCGGGGATCAAGCCGGGGGAGACCTTTACCTATCGCTTCCCCACGCAACAGGCCGGGACCTATTGGTATCACAGTCATTCCGGCGGGCAGGAAGCGGTCGGCATGTACGGCGCGATGGTAATCGAGCCGAAGGCGCGCGAGCCGTTCCGGTTCGACCGCGAATACGTGATCGTGCTGTCGGATTGGCACCCCACGGACAGTCCGATGAAGATTCTGTCGAACCTGAAGATGTCTGCTGATTACTACAACTATCAGCGCCGCACGCTGGGCGATCTGATCGACGAGGCCAAGTCCAAGGGCCTGGGGGCGACCCTGTCCGATCGGATGGATTGGGGCAGCATGCGGATGCTGCCGTCCGATATCGCCGACGTCTCGGGATACGTATTCCTGATGAATGGGATGAACACGGATCAGAACTGGACCGGCCTGTTCAAACCGGGTGAGCGTGTGCGCCTGCGTTTCGTCAACGCCGCCGCGATGACGTTTTTCGACGTCCGCATTCCGGGGTTGAAGATGACCGTGGTGCAGGCCGACGGCAACAACGTACGGCCTGTGCCGGTCGACGAGTTCCGCATCGCCGTGGCCGAAACATACGACGTGATCGTCCGCCCGACGGAAGCCAAACCGTTTTCGATCCTGGCCGAAAGCATGGCCCGCACCGGCTTCGCCCGGGGCACCTTGGCCCCGCAGGCAGGCATGGCCGCGGACCTGCCGCCCAACCGCCCGAAGCAATACCTGACCATGGCCGACATGGCCGGTCACGCCGGAATGGATCACGGGAGCATGGATCATGGGAACATGAACACCGGAACCATGGATCACAGCGCCATGGGCCACGACACCATGGGTCATGGCGGGGCCAGGCACACCATGCCCGACGGCACGGTGATGCAGGGCATGTCGCACGACGCTCATGCCGGACATGGTTCAGGCATGCAAATGGACAAGCCGGATCCGTTCTAGTTGCCCGGCAGCGGCTTGATGCCGAAGGCGGCAGCGGGCGGTAAGTTCCTGTCCTATGCCGATCTGAAGGCGATCAAGCCGCTTTACCCGGACCGCCTGGCGGCGCGGGAGATCGAGGTGCGCCTGACCGGCAACATGGAACGCTACATGTGGTCGATCAACGGCGTGAAATATTCCGACGCCGAGCCTATTCGCCTGAAATACGGCGAGCGCGTGCGCTTCAAGTTCATCAACGAAACGATGATGACCCATCCCATGCATCTGCACGGCATGTGGCAGATCCTGGATAACGGATCGGGCAAATACAACCCGGCCAAGCACACGATCTCGATCGCGCCGGGCAAAACGGTCGAGGCCGATATTGAAGCCGACGCCGAAGGCCAATGGGCCTTTCATTGCCACCTGATGTACCACATGGCCACGGGCATGTTCCGCAAGGTCGTGGTCGAACGGGAAACGGCGGAGGTCGTTCGATGAACATCCGCAAGCACCTGTTGGCCGCGGCGCTGGCCCTGCTCCCCCTCAGCACTGCCCAGGCCGCCGACATGGACGACGCCATCTATTGGCATGTCCAGGCGGACAAGCTCGAGTATCGGACCGGTGACGGCAATGACCTTCTGGTTTGGGACGCCAATGCCTGGATCGGCAACGACGACCACCGCGTGGCGTTTAAAGCCAAGGGCGAAAACCCCATCGGCAAACGGCTGGAGAAAGCCGAGATGCAGCTTCTCTACCGGCGACCGATCTCGGACTTCTTCGACCTGAATGCCGGGTTGCGGCACGACCTGCGCCCCGACCCGGACCGAACTTATGCCGTGTTGGGCGTTCAAGGTTTGGCCAAACATTTCGTCGAAACCTACGCCGATCTGTTCGTCAGCGAGACGGGCGACGTTTCCGCCCGGCTGGAAGCCGAACTGGATTGGCTGCTGACCCAACGCTTGGTCCTTCAGCCGAAGGTCGAAGCCGACTTGGCTTTTTCCGAGGACAGCCGCATTCATTCGGGCGCGGGGCTGAACAAGGTCGAGGCCGGGCTACGCCTGCGGTACGAGTTCAAACGCGAATTCGCGCCCTACATCGGTCTGGTTTACGAACGAAAGTTCGGCGCCACGGCCAACTTCGCCAGGGACGACGGCGAAGACATCGATGCCTTGCGCTTCGTCGCCGGCGTCAGTTTCTGGTTCTGATCATGGAGAAAACCATGCACCGACGCATCGGCCGCTTGATGGCCGCCATGCTGACCTTGATGATCGCCCTGGCCCCCTTGGCGGCATCCGCCGCCGAGATCACGGTCTATAAATCCCCCTATTGCGGATGCTGCGGCGGCTGGGTCGACCATATGCGATCCAACGGCCATTCGGTTAAGACCGTCGACCTTGAGGACCTAACGACCATCAAGAAGATGACGGGCGTGGGCGAAGAGTTGCAGTCCTGCCATACGGCGGTCGTCGACGGCTACGTGATCGAAGGCCACGTTCCGGCCCAGGACGTCGCCCGCCTGTTGGCCGAGCGGCCCAAGGCCAAGGGACTGACCGTGCCCGGCATGCCCATCGGCTCGCCGGGGATGGAAGGACCCGACCCGCAACCCTACGACGTTCTGTTGTTCCAGGCCGACGGATCGACCACCGTTTTCGCCCGGCGCTGACATTGAAACCGGGCGACTATCCGCCCGGTTTCCAAGGCCTGCACGGGCCGGGGTTGACGGCCCCGGCCCGCCCCGGCGACAAATCGATCATGAACAGAAAACGCATCGTGATCGCGATGACTGCTTCGGTCGTGATCGTCGTCCTGGGTTGGGTCGCTTGGTGGGCGCTGCCGTCCGGCAGCGCCGGGGCCTCGGTCCGCCTGCACCCCGACGATCCCGCCGTCGTCACACAAGGCAAGGCGATCTACATGGCGCAATGCGCCAGCTGCCATGGCGAACAGTTGCAGGGCCAGCCCGATTGGCGGCAACGCCATCCGTCCGGGCGCTTGCCCGCGCCGCCGCACGATGCCTCGGGCCACACCTGGCATCATACGGACGCACAGTTATTCGACGTGACCAAGCGCGGCCCCGAGGCGGTGATCGGCGGCAATTATAAAAGCGACATGCAGGGATACGGCGGCGTGCTCACCGACGACGAGATCATCGCCGTCCTGTCGTTCATCAAAAGCACCTGGCCCGCCGATATCCGACGCAACCACGACCTGATCAACGGGCCGCGATCGTAACGCCGACGATGGCCGGTGGGCCTTAGGGCTCCAGCTCGGTATCCCAGTACAAGAAGTCGCGCCAGCTTTCGTGCAGATAATTGGGCGGAAAAGCCCGACCATTTTCCTGCAAAAGAAAGTTGGTCGGTTGTTCCGGCTCGCGCAGCGGAACCATGCCGCAAACATGCGGCAAGCGATGCCCCTTCTGCAAATTGCAGGGCGAACAGGCCGTCACCACGTTGGTCCAGGACGTGCGCCCGCCCCGCGCGCGGGGAATGACGTGATCGAAGGTCAGCAGGTCCGCCGGGAAATGTTCGCCGCAATATTGGCAATGAAAGGCGTCGCGCAGGAACACGTTGAACCGGGTAAAAGCCGGGCGCCGCCCCATCGAGACATATTCCTTCAGCGCGATGACGCTGGGCAGGCGGAATTCCCAATTGGGGGAATGCACGACCTTGTCGTATTCCGAGATCACATTGACCCGGTCCAGAAACACGGCTTTCAGAGAGTCTTGCCAAGACCATAGGGAAAGGGGGAAGTAGCTCAACGGCCGGAAGTCGGCGTTGAGAACAAGCGCGGGACAGCTTTCGGCGGAAGCGCTCACGGGCGGCGTACCCTCATATCTCCTACCTGCTGGCGGGGAGGATACTACATCTTGCGATTCAGCGCCAAATGTTCCGGCGATGAAGTTTTCTTTACAGGAACCCGGACGGCCCGGTTACGGTTTTGCGGCGGCAAAATCCGGCGGAGCGCTGTGTTCAGGGTTTGAGCCCGGCCACGCTCAGCACGTCGACGCCGAACATTTCCGCCAGGAACTCCATGCCCAATTGAATGCACATGTCGTCCAGGCCATGGGCCAGACCGGGGCATAGATAGGCCGCGACCGGCACCCCCGCCGCCTTCATCGTGTCTTCGGCATGATGCATCATGTCGGGCGGCACGACCGGATCGGCATCGCCATGCATCAACAGAACCGGCGGTTTGGATTTGATTTCGTCGGCCAGTTTCTCGCCCCCAACCAGCGCGCCGGAATAACCGATGATCCCGGCCAGCGGCTTAACCCGGCGCAGGCCGACATGCAGGGCCATCATCGCCCCCTGGGAAAATCCGACCAGGGCCATCTTGCTTTCGTCCAGGCCCAGTTCGGCCAGCAAGTGATTGATCAGCGCGTTCAGGATCGGCGCGGACATTTGCACGCCTTCCAGCTTTTTCTCGTTCGACGGATCGGCCAGGGAAAACCACTGATGGCCCATCGGCCCACCGTCGAACCGGAACGGCGCGTTGGGGGCGATGAAGATCGCCTTGGGCAGGACCTTGCCGAAATAGGTCGCGAGGTTGATCAGGTCGTCCCCGTCGGAGCCGACACCGTGCAGCAGCAACACCACCTGTTCCGGCTTGGAGCCGTCGGCGGGAATGACCATCGGCCCGGTCAGATGCGGGATTTCCGCTTCGTTGGGCAGGTCGGGTCCGAAAAGATCGGGCTTCTTGGCTTTGCTCATGGCTGCTGCTCGTCTATTGAAATGAGGGCCGCGATATCGCTGGCGCCAGTCATCTTCATTATCCCAGAATGGTTAACGAATGGCTGAAACCGCACGACAGGAATTCAAAGACCGCATGGCCGACGCCACCCCCGCCCCGATCGTGACCCGCTTTGCACCCAGCCCCACGGGCCGATTGCACCTGGGCCATGCCTATTCGGCCTGGTTCGCCTGGCGGCAGGTACAGGCGGCGGGACCGGGCGGCCGGTTCCTGTTGCGGATCGAAGACATCGACCGGGGCCGCTGCCGCCCGGAATTCGAGGACGGCATCCTGGAAGACCTCGCCTGGCTGGGCCTGACCTGGGAAACGCCGGTGCGCCGCCAGTCGGATCACATGGCCGATTACGCCCAGGCGCTGGACGTGCTGACCGGGCGCGGCCTGATCTACCCCTGTTTCTGCACCCGTGCCGAGATCGCCCGCGAGATCGAGGACGCCGGCCATGCGCCGCATAACATCGCCATGGGTCCGGACGGCCCGCCTTACCCCGGCACCTGCCGCCATCTGGACGGCGCGGAAGCGCAGGCCCGCATCGACGCCGGCGAGGCCCATGCCCTGCGCCTTAAGACCGACCTTGCCATGGCGCAAACGGGGCCGCTCGCCTGGACCGACCTGGACCGGGGCGAGCAGATCGCGACCCCGGAGATTTTCGGCGATGTCGTCCTGGCGCGGAAGGATACGCCCACCAGCTATCACCTGTCGGTCACGGTCGACGACGACCTACAGGGCGTGACCTGCGTGACCCGGGGACAGGACCTGTTCGAAGCCACGCATCTGCATCGGCTGTTACAGGCCCTATTGAACCTGGACATCCCGGTGTATCGCCACCACGGCCTGTTGACCGGCCCGGACGGCAAGCGCTTGGCCAAGCGGGACAAGGCCGAAACCATCGCCAGCCTGCGCGACCGGGGGGTATCACCAAACGAAGCCTGGGCCCTGGCGGGTGTCCCGGCGGAGGAACGGCCATGATTATGACAGTCCGCACGATCGCCATCCTGATCCTGGCGTTTGCCTTCGCCCGGCCCGCCGCCGCGTTGGAAGGCCTGATCCTTGGTGAAGACGCCGTCGTCGCCTCGGTCGTCGATGGCGATACGGTGGTTCTGGACCGAACCATCGCCGGGGCGACGCAGGTTCGCTTGACCGGCCTGCAAGCACCGAAGCTGCCGCTGGGCCGCGCCGGATTCAGGGAATGGCCATTGGCCAAGGAATCCAAAGCTGCCCTGGAAAAAATGATCCTGGGCAAGCCGGTTCGATTGTTTTACGGCGGCGCGCGCATGGATCGGCATGGCCGCCTGCTCGCCCATCTGGAAGGTCCGGACGGCCTGTGGGTTCAGGGGGAGATGCTGTCGCTGGGCATGGCCCGTGTCTATACCTTCGCCGACAACCGCGCCCGCGCCGACGACATGTTCGCCCGCGAAACCGCCGCCCGCGATGCCCGCCGGGGCATCTGGGCCCATCCGTTCTATGCCATCCGCCCGCCTGACCCGGGCGTGCTGGCCGCGGACATTGATACCTTTCAGGTGATCGAGGGCCGCGTTACCAGCGCTGCCGAGGTCAAGGGTGTGGTGTTCCTGAACTTCGGCGACAACTGGCGAACCGATTTCACCATCCGCCTGGACCGCAGGATCGCTCGCCAATTCCGCCGCGCCGGTCTGACGGCGGACAGCTACGACGGACGACAGGTGCGTGTCCGCGGTTGGCTGAAGAACTGGAACGGTCCGACGATCGAAGCCAACCACCCCGAACAAATCGAGGTTCTGGAAAAGTAGGGCCGTTCGTCCCTATATTGCGGTCATGCGCCGTATTATTTCCCTGCTGGTTCTGTTGACGCCCCTGCTGTTCGCGGCGGCCTGTTCGACCAATCCGGCGACGGGGGAACAAAGCTTCACCGCATTCATGTCCGAACAGGACGAACTGCGGGTCGGGGCCGAGGAGCACCCCAAAATCCTTAAGGAAATGGGCGGGACCTATCAGTACCCGACCATTCAAACCTACGTCGATTGGGTCGGCGAGAAACTGGCCAAGGTATCGGACCTGCCGGACCTGAAGTTTCATTTCACGGTGCTGAACGATTCCAACATCAACGCCTTCGCCCTGCCGGGCGGATATGTCTACATCACGCGGGGGCTGATCGCCCTGGCCGATAACGAGGCCGAGATGGCGGGCGTCCTGGCCCACGAAATCGGCCACGTCACCGCGCGCCATACGGCGCAGCGCTATTCGACCGCTATGGCGACCAACATCGGCCTGATCGGGGCCAGCATTCTGGGTTCGGTGTTCGGATTGCCGAGCGACCTTAATCGCGTCGCCGGACAGGTCGGGCAATTGTACCTGCAGTCCTATTCGCGCGAGCAGGAATTGGAAGCCGACATGCTGGCCGTGCGCTACATGACCCGCGCCGGCTACGATCCGCGCACGCTGGAAAGCTTCTTCCGGAAGATGCGCCAGCATACCTCGATCACCCAGCGGGTCCGCGGCAACGCCGACAAGGACCCGGCCGACAATATCATGTCGACCCACCCCCGCACCGCCGACCGCATCGCCCAGGCGATCCGTCTGGCCCGCGTGGCGCCGAACGCCAACCCTCGGATCGGTCGGGACGACTATCTGACGCGGATCGACGGCATGCTATGGGGCGATTCCGCCGATCAGGGAATTATTCATGGCCGGGTGTTCGAGCACCCCGACCTGCGCTTTCGTTTCGAGGTACCGCCTGGTTTCTACCTGACCAATTCACCCACGCAGGTCACGGCCCACGGTCCGGACAAGACCATCATCCTGTTCAACCAACTCGCCAAGAAAGAAACCCAAAACGTCCGGGATATGCGCTCTTACGTCGCGTCCTGGGGCGGCGGACGACTGAAGCAGGTTGAACGGATTACCATCAACGGGCTGGAAGCCGCCACAGGCGGTGCGCGCATCAATACATCCGAAGGCACGCGGGATGTGCGCCTGATCGCGATCCGCTTCGCGCCCGACCGTGTCTATCGCTTCCTGTTCCTGACCCCGCCCGAGGCAACGTCGCGCCGTAACGAAGACTTGCGCCGCGTGACCTACAGCTTCCGCGCGCTCAGTGACGCCGAAGCAAATGCCGTCAAGGCACTTAAGTTGCGTGTATTGACTGTCAATCCGGGCGACACGCCGGAAAAACTCGCCAATATGATGCCGCTGGAATCTTTCAAGCTCGATTGGTTCATGGCGCTGAACGGCCTGAACGAAGGCGAGAAGCTGACGCCCGGGCAAAAGGTCAAGGTCGTCACCCCCTGACGGCCCGCCCGCCGCTCACAACAGCTTGTAAATCGGCTCTTCGTCTTCTTGCGCGCTGTCGTAGACCGTCGCCCCGATGCCGAAATCGATCGTATCCCCCCCGTCCGACGAGCAGGGAAAGAACAGCGTTGTCGACTGCTTGAAACGTTCGGCCGGTCCCCCGGCATCGAACAGGATCGATCGTTTGGCCAGAAACGGACGCCGCGCCTTCAGTGCCGAATAGTGCAGGGGGAACAGCCGGTCCGCATCATCGCCGCCATAATAGTCCTCGACCACATGACCCTGCAGGACCTTGCCGTAATGTTCATCCAGAACGGTGCCGGAAAACTTGACCAGCATGCCCCGGTCCCAACCGGCCCGATAATCGTGCACGAACACGTGCGGCGTCAGGCGCGGGACGCGCATCAGATCAATGGCGGCGTAGTCGGGCAGCGGAAGGTCCCCGAGCCCATCCAAGATGAAATCGCAGAAGCCGAGGATGACCGGCGCGTCCGTTGCTTCGGCAACTTGTTCGCGAACGCCGGAAAGTCCACAGCTGTCCCGTGGTAGTTCCCTCATCGTCTTGCCCTCCCCAAGGCAGCGAAGAGCATACCCGGGAATGTGGCCAAGGACAGACTCTAATTGGTCGCAACATTCGACCAATACACTGAAATATCAGAGAAATACCGAAACGGAGAACGGCCGGCCTTCCATTTGGAAGGACCGGCCGATCACAAAAAGGTCACACCGGACGATATGCCCGGGGGGAGCACGTCGATCAGGCGGCGCGCAGAACCTTTTCCAACTTTTCAGTCGCTTTTTCGACGTCGGTCTTGTCAACCGCAGCCAATTCAGCGGCCAAACGGTCGCGGGCGGCTTCGTAGATCTGCCGTTCCGAGAACGACTGATCCGGCTGACCGACGTTGCGGTGAAGATCGCGGACAACCTCGGCGATGGAAACGGGGTTGCCGGAATTGATCTTCGCTTCGTATTCCTGGGCCCGGCGGCTCCACATGGTGCGTTTAACGCGCGCGCGGCCCTTCAGGGTGGTCATGGCTTCGTCCATGATCTTACGGGTCGACAGCTTGCGCAGGCCCGAGGTCGGGGCCTTCGACACGGGAACCCGCAGAGTCATGCGGTCTTTATCAAAGGAAATAACAAACAGGTCGAGCTTATGGCCTGCAATTTCCTCGCTCTCGACGCCAATCACTTTGCCGACACCGTGGGTCGGATAGACGACATAATCGCCGGTCGCAATCTGCAGTTCTTCTTGTTTGGACATAGGTGAGGTCAACTCCGAAATTACCCTTCTTTTTCAATGGGCTGCCCAAGCCCACCGCGCCCGTCTTCCCTTCATCGACGGCGGTGCACGGCCCGTTTCAGAGGTTAAAAAAACCGCCCAGCGACTCGATAGGGGTCGCAGACCGGTTCTATCCCTGAAACGAATGGCTGCCTTCCCCGACAGGACTGAAGCCTGCTCCACAGCCGGATGCCGAACCCAAAAAATCCCCCCGGACGGTCGAATGGGCGATTCCGAGGGGACATATAGACCTTTGGGTCGACAATGGCGGATTGTAACATAAAATTCAGCGAAAAACCACCCCCGGCTTCGCGGGCGCACAACCGCTGCTAGAACGCCGCTTTCCGCCATAAGGCAAGGCGCGTCCCGTCATCACGGAACGCGCCTGCGAGATTCATTCGGCGAAATTCAGGCCGAAGAAACGGCGTTAGGAACCCTGGCCCGGATTGGAGCTCAGCATGTCCTTCTTGCCTTCCTTGCCGTTCCAATCGTCGGCATCGGCGGGACAGTCACCCTTGGAGGTGATGTTCGGCCAGGACGTGGCATACTTGGCGTTGATTTCCATCCATTCCTCAATCCCCGGCTCGGTGTCGGGAACGATCGCCTCGGCCGGGCATTCCGGTTCGCAAACACCGCAGTCGATGCATTCGTCGGGATGGATGACCAGGAAGTTTTCGCCCTCGTAGAAGCAGTCCACCGGGCAGACTTCGACACAGTCCTGGAATTTACATTTGATGCAGTTCTCGGTGACGACGTAGGTCATTGCGGGCTCCGTATGATGGGTAATCCTGAAAAATTCAAAATGCGGCCTGTTGAAACAAGCAATAAGTTTGCAAAACCACGGCCAGGGCCATTATTTGAGCCTTCTATTACGCCCTATCGCCGTTCGGCTCAAGCCGCGCCAGAACCCGTTTACGGGCGGCGCCGCTATCGCGGTCCGTAACATACAGCAATCCGGCGACCCGGCGCGCCAGGCTGGCTTCGTAATCGTGCAGTTCGCCATCGGCATAGGCAACCGCCCAAAGCATCTCGACGATGCGCACCCGATCCTCGGGCGTCATGTGATCCTTGATCGGTCGGGTCATGCCGTAAAGTTCGACCGAGTCGTCGGCGCGGACGCGGGCATCGGCGATCAACCGCGCCACTTCGGCGTCATCCAGGCCGAACTCAGCAATCAACAGTTCGCGGATCACCGCTTCCTCGCCGTCGTCGAATTCCCCGTCCAGGCTGGCGGCCTCGACCAGCAACAGGGCCGTCGCGGCTTCGAGTTCACTCGCCCCGGCGGCGGGCGCATGACCGGCGTCAGCGGCGGAAAGCCGGTCGGCCCAGGATTTCAATTTCGCAAGCATGCATGTCAGTTAGCATGTGCAGCGCCGGTCCTCAACCACAGCTAAATTACGGGTTTATCTTGCCCCGGGCGACCGGCGCCCCTAAATCCCGTGCCATGATACCGCCATCCGACGATTACCGCCTCGACTTCCCCGCCACCCGCCGCAATGGGCAGGCGATATTCGACGTTCTACAACGGGTCCTGCCGGAACAGGGCCGGGTGCTGGAAATCGGATCCGGATCGGGTCAACACATCACCGCCTTCGCCGCCGCCCTACCCCATTTGGAATGGCAGGCGTCCGACCCGGACCCACGCCACCGGGCCTCGGTCGATGCCTGGGCGGAATTCGCGGGCCTGGACCAGCCGCCCGCCCTGGACCTGGACGTCACCGCCCATCCCTGGCCGGTCGACAGGGCCGACGTCGTGCTATCCGCGAACATGATCCATATCGCCCCTTGGGCCGCCTGCCTGGGGTTGCTCACGGGCGCCGGGGACATTCTTTCCGAAGGCGGGCTGTTGTACCTCTACGGCCCGTTCATGATCGACGGTCGCCACACGGCGGACAGCAACGCCCGGTTCGACGGCTCGTTGCGAGCGCAGGACCCGGCCTGGGGCGTACGGGACTTGGACGACGTCTCGGCAGAAGCCGCGAAGCATGGCTTGCGACTGATCGAACAGATCGAGATGCCTGCAAACAATCTGTCGGTGATTTTCCGAAAACAGGCGTAGGGCGCGCCTAGCTTTGGCCTTCGCCCTGGCGGATCGGGGCCAGGGTCGCATCCATGACATCACGCAATTCCGCCGGGCCCATGCCGACCTTGATCAGCACCCGCAACCCCATATACCCGGCCAGCAACGCCATGGCGCGGCGGCGGCGCAGGG
Source organism: uncultured Rhodospirillaceae bacterium (assembly GCA_964012715.1). GTDB lineage: Bacteria > Pseudomonadota > Alphaproteobacteria > Rhodospirillales > Casp-alpha2 > UBA1479. The sequence continues at coordinate 16,142 of CAXGUG010000021.1, forward strand.
CGACGTCTTCGTCATAAGGGGGCGATACGGCCAGCGCGCTTTCGATCGCTTCCTGTAACCGACGCAAGATGTTGCGCACCCGGGTTTCCGTTTCCGCATCCAACGAGGCCTGATCGACACTGGCGTTCCCAACGAAGCAACCGCGTCGGTCGTGCCCTTCGGTCAGATGGCGGATGGCGTCTTCGAACAAGCGTTGGATGCGTTCGGCTGCGGTTCCCTTCTGGCGCAGCAAATCGGCACCACAGGCGATTTCCGTCCGCTCATACATATCCAACGCCGCCAGATACATCGCGCGTTTGTCGCCGAAAGCGCGATACAGGCTTTGCTTGTTCAAGCCCGTCGCCGCCTCCAAATCCTGCAACGAAGCGCCTTCGTATCCCTTTTCCCAGAACACGTTGAGAATATGGGACAGGGCTTCCGAGGGCTCGAAACTGCGGGGGCGGGCCATGTTGTTCGTCCTTTCGATCGACTTTTTTCACCGGCATGAAAATAATTGTTGACTGACCGGTCCGTAAAGAAATATAACCCCTTCACCGGCCGCTTCAAGCGGCTTTTTCAAGGACTAGTTTGTTACCGACCGGTCCGTAACATTTATCAAGAAGGAGTTTCGACCATGTCCCGCCTGAACCAAGTCAATCCCGTCAACGCCGAAGGCCGCGCCAAGGACCTGTTGGATATCGTAAAACAGAAGCTGGGCGCCGCGATCAACCTCACCCAGGTGATGGCCAACCAGCCGGCCGTGCTCGACGGCTACCTCGCGTTCTCCGGCGCGCTGGCTGGCGGCGCCCTGACGGCCAAGACCCGCGAAGCCATTGCGCTTGCCGTCGCCGGGTTCAACGGCTGCGAATATTGCACTTCGGCCCATACCTTCATTTCCAAGAACCTGAAGGTCGATGAGGCGGAAACCCGCTTGAACCAGACCGGCCGGTCGTCGGATGCCCGCATCCAGGCCGTCCTCACCCTGGTCCGCCGTATCCTGGAAACCCGCGGTCAGGTCACCGACGCCGACATCTCCGACGCCCGTTCCGACGGCCTGTCCGATGCCGATGTGACCGAAATCGTCGCCCAGGTCGCCCTCAACCAGTTCACCAACTACCTGAACAACGTCGCCCGCACGGATATCGATTTCCCGGTCGTCGATCTGGTTACCCGTCAGGCCGCCTAAAACCCTGCACCCCCCTCTGGTGGCCCCACGGAAGGCCGCCCGGAAACCGCCCGAAAACGATTTCGACGCGGTCCCTCCGGGCGGCCTTTTCCGTTTTGGAGAAACAAGAAACTCAGGCTTCGTCGCCGCGCAAGCGGTCCGTTTCGCGCCGCTCGCGCTTGGTCGGTCGCCCCGCCCCGGGCGAGCGCTCGGCCACCGGCATTGTTTCCACCGCCGGTTCGGCGTCGTCTTTTCGAACGGGCGGAGGCGACAAGTCTTCGTACAGCCCCTGGGCCTCGGGCGCCGGGCCACGCCGCGCGCCCAAAGCCACAACCTTGACCACCTTGATGTTCGTGTGCAGGGGAAATGTCAGAACGTCATCGACCTTGATCGAATAATGGGGCTTGGACACGATCACCGAATTGATCCGCAATTTCCCCGTCTGCACGAACTTGGTGGCCAGCGAGCGGGTTTTGAAGAACCGCGCGAACCACAACCATTTATCAAGGCGCAGGGGCCCGGCGTCGGCGTCGCTCATGACGACATCAAATCCTTCAGCTTGGCGAATGGCGAATGGGGGTCGACCTTGACCGGCGCGGGCTGGGCCTTTGTCCGGGCGCGGCCTTTTTGTTTAGCGCCTTGCTTACCCTTGCCGTCCTTCGGCGCCGACGGCTTGGCAGGTGCGTGGCCCGAGGGCCGGAAGCGCATAACCCCCTCGACCTCTTTCGCTCGAAAGCCCAGGCCTTTGAGAATCTGCTGCATTTCCTCGGCGCCGCATCCGGCCAGGGATAACAGATCGGCGGAAATCTCGAACCCGGCCCTGCCTGCCGCCTTGGCCATGTCCCAAGCCACCGATGCGACCCGCTCAACCATGTCGATACGCAGGGCCAATCCGCCGAAGCGGCGAAAGCCGACCTGTTCCCAGTACGCCGCGGGCAGATGCCGGTCGGCGGCGACCGAAACCCGGCCCGGCGGCGGCGGGGCGACGGGTTGGCATCCGTCGGCCAGGGCCCAAAGGAAGCCCCGCATTGTGGCCTGCGCCGGTTTGACCAGGCTCGGCAGGTAAACCGTTTCCCGCCCGATGCGGATGCCCAGGGCGCGCAATGCCCGGCGGTCGTCGCGCCCGATCAGGGTCAATTGTTCGTCCAGCCGCTGGCGCGGCAGCGACCCATAGGCCTCGCGCAATTGAAACACCAAACCCTTGGCAGCGCCCGAAACCTCGGCCCGGTCCAGCGCCAACAGATCGCGGAACAGGGCATCCAGATGACCGGCGATCCAGGTCTCCAACGAGCGTTTGACCCGCTCGCGCCCCTGGGCGTCGAGATAGTCCGAAGCGATGACCCGCACCTTGGGCCGCAACAAGGCATCGCCGCGCGATAGCCGCCCGACCGGCGCGTCTTGCCACAGGATCAACCCCGCGTCCGGCCCGTCCATCGGCGCCAGGGTCAGTTCGCCCGCCGGGGCATGTTCCAGCGACCGCACCCGGCGGCGGAATTCCCCGCGCAAGGCCCGGCCCGCCGCCGCCGCGATGGCCCGCCCGGCGGCGTCGGCGGTATTGCCCGCCGGATCGAACATGAAGCCCTTGAGAAACCCGACCGGGTGTCCTTCGACCACCACGTCGCCGCCCGCCGTGACCGCCGCCATCAGGTCCGGCGTGTCCTTCAGCTTTTTCATCAGATGCGCGGTGCTTTTGTCGACGAAGCGCTGAGTCAGGCGTTCGTGCAGGACATCCGACAATTTGTCCTCGATGGCCCGGGTCCGGCCCTGCCAATGCAGGGCATCGGGCAGCCAGGCCCCATGGAACGACACATAGGTCCAGGTCCGGATATGGGCGATCCGTTGGGTCAGGGCGTCGATGTCACCGTCGAGCCGGTCCAGCCGTTTGACCTGATTGGCCATCCAATCCTCGGGCAGGCGCGCGCCCGGTCCGGTCAAATAATTGTAGATCGTCGCCAACAACTGGGCATGGGCGTCGGTCATCACGCCTTGGAAATCCGGCACCTGGCAGACCTCCCACAACAGGCGCACGGCCTGCGGCGTGGTCGCGCGGTCGGTCACCACCTCATCGCGCAGCAACAGGGACAGGGCCTGTTCGTCCTCGGCCGCGCGGGCCCGCACCAATCCGCCCGCCGGGGCCGGTCTGCCCAGGCTGTGGCGCAGGGCATGGATGGTCGAGAACTCCAGATCCGCATTGCGCCAATACAGGCGCGTCAAGGGATCGAACTGATGGCCTTCGATGGCTTCGGCTAGGTCCGGGTCCAGCGCGCGCTGGTCCGCCGTGGTCCCGAAGGTGCCGTCGTTCATGGCCCGCCCGGCCCGGCCCGCGATCTGCGCCAATTCCGCCGGGGCCAGGTTGCGGCGATGCCGCCCGTCGAATTTGGAAATACCGGCGAAGGCGACATGGTCGATATCCATGTTCAGGCCCATGCCGATGGCGTCGGTCGCGACCAGGTAATCGACCTCGCCCGCCTGATACATCGCGACCTGGGCGTTGCGGGTGCGTGGGCTGAGCGCGCCCAGCACCACCGCCGCCCCGCCCCGTTGCCGGCGCACCAGTTCGGCCAGGGCGTAAACCTGCGACGACGAAAATGCGACCACGGCGGATCGCGGCGGCAGGCGCGTGACCTTTTTCGACCCGGTGTAGCGCAGCACGCTCATGCGCGGGCGGGTCATGAATTCGGCGTCCGGCACCAATCGCTGGATCAGGGGGCGCATCGTTTCCGCCCCCAGGAACATGGTTTCGTAGCGCCCGCGCGCGCGCAGCAGGCGTTCGGTGAACACATGGCCTCGGTCCGGGTCGGCGCACATCTGAATTTCGTCGATGGCCAAAAAATCCACCGGCCGATCCAGGGGCATGGCTTCGACCGTACACAGGAAATAGCGCGCCCCTTCGGGCAGGATCTTTTCCTCGCCGGTGATCAGCGCGACCTGCCCCTTGCCCCGGGCCTTGACCGCCCGGTCGTAGTTTTCCCGCGCCAACAGACGCAGGGGAAAGCCGATGATGCCGCTGGGGTGCGCCAACATGCGTTCCATCGCCAAATGGGTCTTTCCGGTATTGGTCGGACCCAGGACGGCGACGATGCGCTGTTGCTGCGTGGACAGTTCCATAACATATGAAATGTGCGCGGCCCGACGGCCCGGCGCAAGTGCGTTAGTCGGCCTCGTCTGATATGGGCTTTTGGACCATCGGCACGAAGGCCACGGGCAGCACGCTTTCCCGCGAAACCCCGCCGTTTGCGCCCTTGGTGACCAGGTTCAGCATCTGGCGGTCGTGGGCCGGGCCGACCGGCAGGATCATCCGCCCGCCGGGGGCCAGTTGGTCGATCAGTTGCTCGGGGATTCGCGTCGGCGCCGCCGTGACGATGATCGCATCGAACGGCGCTTCCTCGGGCCAGCCCTGATAGCCGTCGCCGATGCGCACCTGCACGTTGTCGAAACCCAGCCGCGCCAGCCGGTCGCGCGCCGCCTCGCCCAGGGCCGCCAGGACCTCGACCGAATAAACCCGGCCCGCGACCCGCGACAAGACCGCCGCCTGATAGCCGCAGCCGGTTCCGATCTCCAACACCTTCTCGGTCCCCGTCAAATCCAACAGGTCGGTCATGAGGGCGACGATGAAGGGCTGCGATATCGTCTGGCCCTGACCGATCGGCTGGGGCCGATTGATATAGGCGACGACCGCGTCCTTTTCCGGCATGAAGGCATGGCGCGGCACCGCCGCCACGGCATCCAAGGTACGCTCGGACAATGCCTTGCGGCCGGTCCAGAACGCCGTGTCGCGGGCGTCCTGACGGATCTCGTCTATCAGGCGGCGGCGTTTCTCTGCAAAGGGGTCGGATTCCGGCATGACGGCCTCAAAGGCTTGCATTCCTTTTCTCACCGTCACATATCTCGGCCACCAAGGGCAAGACGGGCCAAAGCCCGCCGGCTGCAACCGACCATTGGGGGTAGATTGACAATGACGACCGCATCGACCGTTGAAAAACATGCCTTTCAGGCGGAAGTGGGCAAGCTTCTCGATATCGTCGCGCACTCGCTATACAGCCAGAAGGAAATCTTCCTGCGCGAATTGATTTCCAACGCATCCGACGCCTGCGACAAGCTGCGCTATCAATCGCTGACCGATCCCAAGCTGATCGAGGGCGATCCCGGTTTCCGCATCACGATCACACTCGATGCCAAGTCCAAGACCCTGCGCGTCTCGGACAACGGCGTCGGCATGGACAAGGACGACCTGACCGGCATCCTGGGCACCATCGCCCGATCCGGCACCCAGGCCTTCGTCGAAGGGTTATCCGGCGACGCCAAGAAGGACAAGGACAAGGCCGTCAACCTGATCGGCCAGTTCGGCGTCGGGTTCTATTCGGCGTTCATGGTGGGTGATCTGGTCGAGGTCGTGACCCGCAAGGCGGGCACGGACAAGGCGTTCAAATGGTCGTCCGACGGACGCGGCGAATTCACCATCGAAGACGCGACGCGCGACGCGCGCGGCACCGACGTGATCGTCCATTTGAAAAAGGACGAAAAGGAATACCTGGAGCCGCAGCGCATCGAACACATCGTGCGCACCTATTCGGACCACATCGGCATTCCGATCCTGCTGGCCGGCGACGGCGAGGACAAAACGCTCAACACCGCCTCGGCGATCTGGACCCGCGACAAGAAAGACATATCGGCCGAGCAATACACCGAATTCTATCACCACACCGCCCATGCCTTCGACGATCCGTGGATGACCATCCACAACCGGGTCGAGGGCGTGGTGAGCTACACCAACCTGCTCTACATCCCGTCGATGCGGCCATTCGACCTGTTCCACCCGGACCGCAGCGGGCACGTGAAGCTTTACGTCAAACGGGTCTTCATCACCGACAATTGCGAAGGCCTGTTGCCACCCTATTTGCGGTTCGTGAAGGGCGTGGTCGACTCGGAAGACCTGGCCCTGAACGTCAGCCGCGAGATGATGCAGCACAATCCGGTGGTCGCGAAAATCTCGCAGGGTCTGACCAAGCGAGTGTTCAGCGAACTGAAGAAGTCCGCCGAGAAGAAGCCCGAGGAATATCAGAAATTCTGGGAGACCTTCGGCCCGGTACTGAAGGAAGGGATGTGCGAAGACCAGAGCAACCGCGACAGCATTCTGGAGCTGGCGCGCTTCAAAAGCTCGGAGCGGCCCGGCTGGGTCAGCCTGGCCGAATACATCGAAGGGATGAAGGACGGCCAGGACGCGATCTTCTACATCGCTGCCGAGGACGCCGATCAGGCCCTGGCCAGCCCGCAATTGGAAGGCTTCAAGGCCAAGGGCGTCGAAGTCCTGCTGATGACCGATCCGGTCGATGAGTTCTGGTTGGGTCATGTCGGCGCCTATCAGGACAAGGCGTTCAAATCGGCGACCCGCGGCGGAGCCGACCTGTCGAAGATCGCCAAGGCCAAAGCCGCCAAGGACGGCGACGACAAGGCGGAAGACAAATCCGAGGACAAAACCGAGGCCACGACGCCCGGCATGGATCAGTTGATCGCGGCGTTCAAGGTCGCCCTGGGCGACCGGGTCAAGGATGTCCGCCCGTCGGAACGCCTGACCGACAGCCCGGTCTGTCTGGTCGCTGACGACGGCGACATGGATATGAACCTGGAGCGCCTGTTGAAGCAGCACAAGCAGCTGGGCGGCAAGGAGCTGTCGCCGCGCATTCTGGAGATCAATCCCGACCACGGCCTGATCGGCAAGCTGGCCAAGCTGGCCGAGGACAAACAGGCAAAAGACCCGGCCCTGGACGATGCGGCGTTTCTGCTTTTGGATCAGGCGCGGATCATGGAAGGCGAAGCAGTGCTGGACGCCCCGGCCTTCGCCAAGCGGCTATCGAAGCTGATGGCCCAAGGCCTGGCGGAATAAGGGCCTAGCGTAACAAGGGCCTGGCGTAACAATTGCCGCCCCCCGAATAAAGATACCCCGGCGGTTTTTTCCGCCGGGGTATCCGGGTCGTTTCCCAGGGCTTTTTGTAAACCGTCGTTAGAACGAGCTTTCCGCCGCCAGCATCTGGCGGAACAACAGCCGCGAGCGCGCTGCCGAGACGACATCCCGCATGTCGTCCAGGGTGACGCCGTCGCGCGCCATGACCAGGCGCACCACCGGGTCGGACAACACGTCGTCCAACTGCGGTTCGCGCCGGGGGCTCAGGTAATATCGGGACATCAAAGCCATATCGTTCATCGCGTGTGACTCCTCATTGGTCGCACAAAATCGCTTCATCAATGCAATTGGGGATCGCTCCGGCCCGCGTCCCCCCGGGTCCGGCTGTCCTTGCCGCATGGTTGGAACCTACACGCCCCCCATGAATCGCCCGTGAACCCGATATGAATCGAAGATGACAAGCCGATGAATCTACGACTGCACAAAGTGACGTAGATCACGGTCGAAACCGCCCGCGTATGGTGCACTCACCTGGAACGGTCCAAAAAAGGACCAATGACAACAAAGGAGCACCAGCAATGAAACGACGCGATTTTTTGAGCCTTCTGACCGGGGCCGCCGTGATCGCCATCGCCCCCGCCGCACAGGCCAAGAGCGAGAAGGCGAACGAAGGCAACAAGGGCGGCATGTCCGGCGATCATCGCAAGGACGATGACAACAAGCACAAGGGCCAAGACAAGGAAAAGAAAGAGAAAAAAGAAAAAAAGGAAAAAGGTGACAAGGGCAAGAAGGACAAATAGTCCGGCCCTTACGGTAGGCACGAAAAAGGCCGGCCCTTACGGGCCGGCCTTGATCGTTTTGGTGATTTTCTTTTCGGCGGTCGGTCGCGCTTAGGCCGCCAGCCGCTTCAGCACGTATTGCAGGATGCCGCCGGACAGGTAGTAATCGACCTCGTCCAGGGTATCGATACGGCACAGCACCGGGGTTTCGTCAGTGGTGCCGTCCTTGCGGTGGATTTTCAACGCCAGGGTCATGCGCGGCGTGATGCCGTTTTCCAGCCCGACGACGTCGAAGGTTTCCGTGCCGTCCAGTTTCAGCGTCTGGCGCGTCACGCCCGACGGGAACTGCAACGGCAGCACGCCCATGCCGACCAGGTTGGAGCGGTGGATGCGCTCGAAGCTTTCGACGATCACCGCCTTGATGCCGAGCAGGCGCGTGCCCTTGGCCGCCCAGTCGCGGCTTGATCCGGTGCCGTATTCCGCGCCGCCGATGACGACCAGCGGAATGCCCATCGCCTTGTAGCCCATGGCCGCGTCATAGATCGTCGTGACCTCGCCGGTCGGCTGCATGGTGGTCACGCCGCCTTCGGTGCCGGGGGCCATTTCGTTCTTGATGCGGATATTGGCGAAGGTGCCGCGCATCATGACCTCATGGTTGCCGCGGCGCGAACCGTAGGAGTTGAAGTCCCGCGGGCGCACCTGATGTTCCATCAGATAGGTTCCGGCGGGGCTGTCTTCCTTGATGTTACCGGCGGGCGAGATGTGGTCGGTCGTCACCGATTGGCCCAACAGCGCGATGGGCCTGGCACCGATGATGTTCTCGGCCTTGCCTTCGTCGTCGATCGAAATGCCTTCGAAGAACGGCGGATGCTGAACATAGGTCGAGCCCGAATTCCAATTATAGGTCAGCGACTTGGTGGTCTTGATCGCCTTCCAGTTTTCATCACCTTCCAGCACGTTGGCATAGCGGGCGCGGAACATCTCCGGCGTGACGCAGGTCGCCATGGTGTCCTGAACCTGCTTGTTGGACGGCCAGATGTCTTTCAGGAAGACGTCGTTGCCGTCTTTGTCCTGTCCGATCGGGTCGTTCAACAGGTCAATGTTCATGTTCCCGGCGATCGCATAGGCGACGACCAGCGGCGGCGAGGCCAGATAGTTGGCGCGGGTCAGCGGGTGGACGCGGCCTTCGAAGTTGCGGTTGCCGGAGAGCACGGCGCAAACCGCGAGTTTTTCGTCCTCGATTACCTCGTGGATGTTTCCCGGCAGGGGTCCGGAGTTACCGATGCAACTGCCGCAGCCGTAGCCGACCAGATTGTAGCCAATGGCGTCCAGGTGCTCGGTCAGACCGGCCTTGTCCAGATAGTCGGTGACGACTTGGCTGCCGGGGGCCAACGACGTCTTGACCCAGGGCTTCTTGGTCAGGCCCCGCTCGTGCGCCGCCTTGGCGACCAGACCGGCGGCGACCAGCACCGCCGGGTTCGACGTGTTGGTGCAGCTGGTGATGGCGGCGATCACGACGGCGCCGTCTTCAAGCTCGTAGTCGGTGTTCGGCACGTCGGCTTTCTTCTGCGTGTCGCGACCGGCGGAGATTTCCTTGAAGGTGTCTTTGAAGGTCTTGGCCGCGTCGGTCAGCTTGATGCGGTCCTGCGGACGCTTCGGCCCGGCGAGCGACGGCACAACGGTGCCGATGTCCAATTCCAGGGTATCGGTGAAGATCGGGTCGGGCGTCGAATTGTCGCGCCACATGCCCTGGGCCTTGGCATAGGCCTCGACCAGGGCGACGCGCTCGGCGTCGCGGCCGGTGAAGGCCATGTAGTCGAGCGTCGCCTGGGTGACCGGGAAGAAGCCGCAAGTGGCCCCGTATTCCGGCGCCATGTTGGCGATGGTCGCCTGATCGGCCAGCGACAGATGATCCAGGCCGTCGCCGTAGAATTCGACGAACTTGCCGACCACGCCCTTCTTGCGCAGCATTTCGGTGACGGTCAGCACCAGGTCCGTGGCGGTCGTGCCTTCGGACAACGCCCCCGTCAGCTTGAAGCCGACGACTTCGGGAATCAGCATGGAAACCGGCTGGCCCAGCATCACGGCTTCGGCTTCGATCCCGCCGACGCCCCAGCCCAGAACTGACAGGCCGTTGACCATGGTGGTATGGCTGTCCGTGCCGACGCAGGTGTCGGGATAGGCGACCTGCTTGCCATCGACTTCGGTGGTCCAGACGACTTGGGCCAGGTATTCCAGGTTGACCTGATGGCAGATGCCGGTGCCCGGCGGCACGACGCGGAAGTTGTCGAAGGCACCCTGCCCCCATTTCAGGAACTCATAGCGTTCCTGGTTGCGCTCGAACTCCAGATCGACGTTTTCCTTGAACGCCGTCGGGGTGGCGAAACTGTCGATCATCAACGAATGGTCGATGACCAGATCGACGGGGCTGAGCGGGTTGATCTTCGACGGATCGCCGCCCAGGTCGTTCATCGCGTCACGCATCGAGGCCAGGTCGACCACCGCGGGAACGCCGGTGAAGTCCTGCATCAGGACACGGGCCGGGCCATAAGCGATTTCGTGGTCGGAGGTCCGGGTGTCGAGCCATTTGGCGACGGCTTTCACATCGTCGACCGTAACCGTGCGGCCGTCTTCGCGGCGCAGCAGGTTTTCCAGCAGAACTTTCAGCGAGAACGGCAGCCGTCCGACGGCGCCAATCCCCGCCGCTTCCGCGGCTTCGAGAGAGAAATAATCATATTCCTTGCCGCCGACCGTCAGGGTGCGGCGGGTTTTCAGGGAATCACTACCAATGACGGACATGAGAAGGCTCCTTGCTAGGCACAGGCGTATCCCCGGTCGGGGCAATCCACGGCCCTCGCCGGATATCGTCTAAGATATAGTGATCACAAACGTTTAAGTCGAATCACCCGAGCGGAAATGAAGGAGAATTTTCCGTGTCAGCCGCTTCGTTTTCGACTGAATCCGGCACGGCTCCAATTCGGGATGAAACCGAGCTAAGCCCTAACATATCAAGCGATTAGATTCACCTTGCAAGCCGAACTAGGCTAAACTAAATCATCACTAAACTATGTCTGGCGCCTTTTTTTGGGCGGGATCGAGCGCTCGATCCGCCGTTGATTTGGCGAGCCCCCCTAGCATCGCGGAGCAATCATGAGCTTGTACACGGATTATTTGGCCGAAATCGAAGAACGCAAAAAGCAGGATTTGCATCCGAAGCCGATCGAGGACGGGGCGCTCGTCGCGGAACTGATCGCGCAGATCAAGGACACCGGCAACCCGCATCGCGAAGACTCGCTTAAGTTCTTCATTTACAACACCCTTCCGGGCACGACCAGCGCCGCCGGCGTCAAGGCCGCCTTCCTGAAAGAGATCATTCTCGGCCAGGCCGACGTCAAGGAAATCAGCCGTGAGTTCGCGTTCGAGCTGCTGTCCCACATGAAGGGCGGCCCCTCGGTTGAAGTGCTGCTGGACCTGGCCTTGGGCGACGACGCCGACATCGCCAAGGCTGCGGCCGAAGTCCTGAAGACGCAGGTCTTCCTGTACGACGCGGACACGGACCGTCTGGCGGCGGCCTACAAGGCCGGCAACCCGATCGCCACGGACATCCTGAAAAGCTACGCCGATGCCGAATTCTTCACCAAGCTGCCGGAGATCGAGGAAAAGATCGACGTCGTGACCTACGTCGCGGCGGAAGGAGATATCTCCACCGACCTGATGTCCCCCGGCGCCGAGGCCCACTCCCGCGCCGACCGTGAACTGCACGGCAAGAGCTTCATCTCGGAAAAGGCCCAGAAAGAGATCCAGGCCCTTAAGCTGCAGCATCCGGGCAAGCGCCTGATGCTGATCGCCGAGAAAGGCACCATGGGCGTCGGCTCGTCCCGTATGTCCGGGATCAACAACGTCGCGCTGTGGATGGGCGAGCAGGCAAGCCCCTACGTGCCGTTCGTCAACATCGCCCCGATCGTGGCCGGCACCAACGGCATTTCGCCGATCTTCCAGACCACGGTGGGCGTCACCGGCGGCATCGGTGTCGACCTCAAGAACTGGGTCAAGAAAGTCGACTCCGAAGGCAACGTCATCATCAACAACGACGGCAGCCCGATCCTGGAAGAAAAGTATTCCGTCGCAACGGGCACGTCCCTGACGATCGACACCAAGGCCAAGAAGCTGCTGAACGAAGACGGCTCCAAGGAACTGGCCGACGTGTCGGCGGCCTTCTCGCCGCAGTCGATCGAGTTCATGAAAGCCGGCGGCTCCTATGCCATCGACTTCGGCAAGAAGCTTCAGATATTCGCCGCCGAAACCCTGGGCGTCGAGCCGAAGCAGGTGTTCGCGCCGAACAAGATCGTGTCGCACCCGGGCCAAGGCCTGACGGCGGTCGAGAAGATCTTCAACAACAACGCCGTCGGCGTTCCGGAAGGCACCGTGCTGCACGCCGGCTCCGACGCCACCGTGAAGGTCAACATCGTCGGCTCGCAAGACACCACCGGCCCGATGACCGTGCAGGAACTGGAAGCCATGGCCGCGACCGTAATTTCCCCGGTTCTGGACGGCGCCTATCAGTCCGGCTGCCACACGGCTTCCGTCTGGGACAAGAAAGCCCAGGCCAACACGCCGAAGCTGATGGCCTTCATGAACAATTTCGGGCTGGTCACCGGCCGCGACCCGAAGGGCGTCTATCCGTCGATGACGGACGTCATCCACAAGGTTCTGAACGATATCACCATCGACGACCGGGCGATCATCATCGGCGGCGACTCGCACACTCGTATGTCGAAGGGCGTTGCCTTCGGCGCCGACTCCGGCACCGTCGCCCTGGCGCTGGCCTTGGGCCAGGCGAGCATCACCGTCCCTGAGTCGGTCAAAGTGACCTTCAAGGGCAAGATGGCCGACCACATGGACTTCCGTGACGTCGTCCACGCGACCCAGGCGCAGATGCTGGCGCAGTTCAACGGCGACAACGTCTTCCAGGGCCGGATCATCGAAGTTCACATCGGCACGCTGCTCGCCGACCAGGCCTTCACCTTCACCGACTGGACCGCCGAGATGAAGGCCAAGGCCTCCATCTGCATTTCCAACGATGAAACCCTGATCGAATCCCTGGAGATCGCGAAATCCCGCATCCAGGTCATGATCGACAAGGGCATGGAAATCCCGTCGGGTATGCTGCATGGCCTGATCGAAAAGGCCGACAAGCGCATCGCCCAGATCAAATCCGGCGAACAGCCCGCACTGAAGCCGGACGACAATGCGAAGTACTACGCCGAGGTTGTCGTCGATCTGGATCAGATCAACGAGCCGATGATCGCCGACCCCGACGTCAACAACATCGACGTCGCCAAGCGCTACACCCACGACACGATCCGCCCGATTTCCTATTACGGCGGCGACAAGAAAGTCGATTTCGGCTTCGTCGGGTCCTGCATGGTTCACAAGGGCGACATGAAGATCGTCGCCCAGATGTTCCGCAACCTGGAAAAGGCCAACGGCAAGATCGAATTCCATGCGCCGCTGGTTGTCGCCCCGCCGACCTACAACATCGTCGACGAGCTGAAGGCCGAAGGCGATTGGGACATCCTGCAGAAATACGCCGGTTTCGTGTTCGACGACGCCCATCCCAAGACCGAGGCCCGTACCAAGTACGACAACACCCTTTATCTGGAGCGCCCGGGCTGCAACCTTTGCATGGGCAACCAGGAAAAGGCCGAGAAAGGCGACACGGTCATGGCGACCTCGACCCGTCTGTTCCAGGGCCGCGTCGTTGCCGACACCGCCGAGAAGAAGGGTGAATCCCTTCTCGCCTCGACCCCGGTCGTGGTGCTGTCGACCATCCTTGGCCGTACGCCGAGCATCGACGAATACAAGACCGCGGTGGACGGCATCAACCTGACCAAGTTCGCGCCGCCGCGCGCATAAGTCCCGATCGGTCCTGCCCGGCCGTCGATTTAGACGAGAGTTATTGCCCGGTGAGACGCGTTGACCTAACGCATCTCACCGGGCTCTTTATTTGAGCCCATCCCTCTTCCTTAACTGACGCCAGAACGCGGGCCAACTGCCGCGCCCAAACTCTTTTTTTGAGACGCCGCTGATTAGACCAAGTCTATTTCAGTGCAAATCGTTTGGGCGGCGAGCATAGGCTTCATGCTGCCTGAAAAAACCCTCTAAGGAGATTGTTTCCAGTGGAATGCGCGGGAGATAGGTGCTTTGCAAACGCTAACCCTCTGGATTTCTTGACCGATTCCAGATCAAGGTATATTATAGAAATGCACGACGGCGCTACCGGTTGGACCCAAATAGCGCCGTCGCTCCGAACCTCTTGTGGAGGGAGGCTGGGGTGTGGGACTGCCCTAGGCGCGAGCGCCACCAATTAAGCAGCCCCTGGATGCTAATCTGGCGCTGGTTTGCCAGACCATGAAACGCCCCTCCTGTCGGGAACTACTCTCCCGACTGAGCCGAGTTGGCACTCGGACGATTAGAGGCAGAGGAAAAGGTCACGACTTTTCCCCCGCCCGTTGACAGCGGCGCGCCACCACCATTGCCGTGATGAACATTCGAAACGCTCGATTCTACAGAATCGGGCGTTTCGTCTTTTTGATCCGGCAAGAAGTATCGATCTCCCTTTCGGACCAGCTTTTCGTTAGCGAGTTGTCGCTTAAGCAAATTGTAGAGCGAGTTACGGTTCTTCGTTACTTCAAGGTCGCTTGGCGGATTGGCTAGTAAATCCCCAACAATCTCTGCAGTGGTTGCGCCGTCAGGCCGGGTCGCCAGATACCTTTCAACGGCGATTTCATTCGGCGACGCCCTCCCCCCAAACGCGGGCGGCTCAACCAAATCACTCACCTGACCGGATTTAACTGCTCCCATAAACTTGTGATAGTTGGGCGCGGTAAATAGGTGGCCTTTGTGCTTCACAAGCTCCTGCTTATCGATAAGCTTCGAGATGCCACCATAGAAGGCCTTTTCCGTCCGCTTGAGCGTCTCCCCAAGGTGGGTCTCTCCAACCTCTGATTTGAGGTCCGCATACGAAATCCCGCCTTCACTCTTGGCAACGATCCTTTTGATAGTCGCTGTCCACGACTTCCCCCCCTTCCGCGGGCGATGAACTGTTGAATTAGCAGCATGAGTCTTTGCTGTCGAAGATTTTTGCCCCGCTAGAGGGCGCTTAGACTCTTGGGCGATTTTCTGCCCCCCCTCTGGCAAAGCGCCTAGATCAACCAATTTGAGTCCATACTCGACCAGCTTGGCAATCTTGCCAATTTGATCTCGACACGTCTTTTCCTCCGCAGCATGGCGAAGTTTCATATCCTCGTACTCACGCTCCAAGCGCTCATAGGTCTCTTGCCACGCCAAAACCTGCTGGCGCGTCGGAAGGCTATTCATCGTGTCATCGCTCGTGGTCATGATCGAATCTCCGCTACAGGAGAACTAATACACCATGCTCCGAAAAATCGCAAGAATGGAGTGATGTAAATGAGTGACCTATCTACATTTCGTTAGGGGCTAGATGATGACCCACTTTATATAGGCGTATCTGTGCTTTACATAGGTCGCCTGCGCCCGAACACCCACGCAAAAAATAGCTTCAATGGTTCATGGCCGGGATTCCGGGGGGTTGGATATTTCGCCTTGCGTCCTCCCCCTCAATCTGTGTGTAATTTTCCCACGCGGCCCGTTTAAGAGGCCCAACAAACGCCTATCCAAAAAAAGACGCCGACAACCAGATAAAGACCCGAAACGAGGCTTTACCAGGGGAGATGTCCATGTCCGGCGAATGGTCCGGCGACGCGTCTGGCGTTTTGGGAGAACGCCAAGACACCTTTCCAAAATTGCTTGCCGCGAACGCGCAGCGCCGGGGCGACCGGCCCGCGAGCCGCGAAAAGGATTATGGCATTTGGCAGACCTGGACCTGGTCCCAGGTCGCGGAGGAAGTCCGCGCGCTGGCCTGTGGGCTGGCGGCGCTGGGGTTTCGACGGGGCGACCGCTTGGCCGTGATCGGCGACAACCGCCCGCATCTTTATTGGGCCATGCCCGCGGCGCAGGCGCTGGGCGGCGTGCCGGTGCCGGTCTATCAGGACGCCGTCGCCGAAGAGATGCAATACGTCCTGTCCCATGCGGAATGCCGCTTCGCCCTGGTCGAGAACCAGGAACAGGTCGACAAGCTGCTGGAGATAAAGGACCGCCTGCCCCACCTGGAAACGATCATCTATCACTTTCCGCGCGGGATGCGGAACTACAGCCACGCGTTTCTGCACCTTTACGCAAAAGTGCAGGAAGAAGGCCGCGTCTACGACCAAGCCGACCCCGGTTTCTACGATGGCGAAGTCGCCAAGGGATCCGGCAACGACTTGGCGGTGATGCTCTATACCTCGGGCACCACCGGTCGGCCCAAGGGCGTGATGCTGACCTTCGACAACGTCATTCAGACGGCGCGCAATTCCGCCCAATGGGAAGGGCTGAACGAAAACGACGAAATGCTCGCCTACCTGCCCATGGCCTGGGTCGGCGATTACAGCTTTTCCATGGGACAAGCCTATGTCACCGGGTTCTGCGTGTCCTGCCCGGAAAGCACCGAGACGGTGTTGCAGGACTTGCGTGAAATCGGCCCGACCTATTTCTTCGCGCCGCCGCGCATCTACGAAAACATCCTGACCACGGTGATGATCCGGATCGAGGACGCGGCCCCGTGGAAGCAACGGATGTTCCATTACTTCATGGCCGTGGCCAAGCGGGTCGGGCGCGACATCCTGGACGGCAAGCCGGTCGCCTTCGCCGAACGAATGCGCTATCGGCTGGGCGAGTGGCTGGTGTACGGGCCCCTGAAAAACGTGTTGGGCCTGTCGCGCATGCGCCTGGGCTATTGCGCGGGCGAGGCGATCGGCCCGGACATTTTCGAATTCTTCCGCTCCCTGGGCCTGAACCTGAAACAGTTCTATGGCTCGACCGAGGCTTCGGTGTTCATCTCGATCCAGCCGAACGGCAACATCCGCTCGGACAGCGTCGGCGTCCCCGCCCCCGGGGTCGAGATCAAGGTCGCCGACGACGGGGAAGTCTTGTTCCGCAGTCCCGGCGTGTTCCATGCCTATTACAAGGACGCGGTCGCGACAGAGGAAACCAAGACCCCGGATAACTGGGTCCATACCGGCGACGCCGGGTTCCTCGACGCCGACGGCCATCTGCGCATCATCGACCGAGCCAAGGACGTGGGGCATTTGGCGGACGGCACCCTGTTCGCACCCAAGTACCTTGAGAACAAGTTGAAGTTCTTCCCCTATATCAAAGAGGCCGTGACCTTCGGTGGCGGCAAGGACCGCGTCGCCGCCTTCATCAACATCGATCTGGAAGCAGTCGGCAACTGGGCCGAACGGCGGGGCTTGGCCTATACCGGGTATACAGATCTGGCCCGGCGGCCCGAGGTCCTGGACCTGATCGCCGGATGCGTCGACCGGGTCAACGCCGACCTGGCCGAAGATGACAAATTGGCCGGATCGCAAATTCGGCGCTTCCTGATTTTGCACAAGGAACTGGATGCAGATGACGGCGAGCTGACCCGCACGCGCAAGGTCCGCCGCGGGATCGTCGCGGAACGCTACGGCGATCTGATCGACGCCCTGTATTCCGACCGCGACCATTGCGAGGTCACCGCGACCGTGACTTTCGAGGACGGCCGCACCGACACCATCCGCGCCGAACTGAAAATCCGCGACACCGAAGCGGTCGCCGCCTGAGCCAGGGAAGGGAAAAGAACGCCATGAGCCAATCCACCTCCCCGACCGCCTCCGGTCGCGCCATCGGCGACGTGATCATGAAGGTCGACAGCGTGTCGCTGTCGTTCGGCGGGGTGCGGGCGCTGGACAACGTGTCGTTCGAGGTTCGCGAGCATGAGATCCTCGCCATCATCGGCCCCAACGGCGCGGGCAAGTCGTCGATGCTGAACTGTATCAACGGCTTCTACCATCCCCAGGACGGCGAGATTTATTACAAGGGCAAACGCCGCGACACCGCCAAGACCTACGAAGCCGCCGAAGAAGGCATCGCCCGCACGTTTCAGAACATCGCCCTGTTCAAGGGCATGTCGACGCTCGACAACATCATGACCGGGCGCGGGCTGAAGATGAAAAAGAACCTGTTCTGGCAGGCGCTGTACTACGGCCCGGCCCTGCGCGAAGAACTGGAACATCGCGCCAAGGCGGAAGAGGTCATCGACTTTCTGGAGATCGAGGCGATCCGCAAAACGCCGGTCGGCCGCCTGCCCTACGGCCTGCAAAAGCGGGTCGAGTTGGGCCGCGCCCTTGCCGCCGAGCCGGACCTGCTACTGCTGGACGAACCGATGGCCGGCATGAACCACGAGGAAAAAGAGGACATGGTCCGCTACATCCTCGACGTGAACGACGAGTTCGGCACCACCATCATCCTGATCGAACACGACATGAGCGTGGTCATGGATATCTCCGACCGGGTGGTCGTGCTCGACTACGGCAAGAAGCTGGCCGAGGGCACGCCCGACGAGGTCAAACGCAACCAAGATGTGATCGACGCCTATCTGGGCGTCAGCCACGACTAGGCGGAAAGGAACGCAGCCATGGAATTCCTTGAATCCGTGTTCGTCGCACCCTTCGTCGAGATGTGGAACTACCCCGCGTTCCTGGCAGAACTGATCCTGGTCGGGCTGTCGACGGGGGTGCTCTATTCCCTGGTCGCGCTGGGCTTCGTCCTGATCTTCAAGGCATCGGGCATGTTCAACTTCGCCCAGGGGGCGATGGTGCTGTTCGCAGCGCTGACCCTGGTCGGCTTGATGGAACAAGGCCTACCACTTTGGGCCGCGCTCATCCTGTCGGTCGCCGTGATGGTCGCCCTGGCCTTTTTGGTCGAACGGTTCATGCTGCGCCATCTGGTCAATCAGGACGGTCTGATCCTGTTCATGGCGACCATCGGCCTGAACTACATCCTCGAAGGATCTGGGCAATTGTTCTGGGGCTCGGACGTCAAGCGGCTGGAGGTCGGCATCCCCGATCAACCTTTCGACCTTGGGCCGATTTTGCTCAACACTTTCGATATCACCGCCGCCGGGATCGGCGCGGTGCTGGTCGTGACCTTGGCCATCTTCTTTCAAAAGACATCCATGGGCCGGGCCCTGCGCGCCGTCGCCGACGACCATCAGGCAGCGCTGTCGGTCGGCATTCCGCTGAAAACCATCTGGATCACCGTCTGGACCATCGCGGGGATCGTCGCCCTGGTCGCGGGGATCGTCTGGGGGGCCAAGGCCGGGGTGCAGTTTTCCCTGTCGCTGATCGCGTTGAAGGCCCTGCCCGTCCTGATCCTGGGGGGCTTTACCTCGGTCCCCGGCGCGATCATCGGCGGCCTGATCATCGGGGTTGGGGAGAAAGTGGCCGAGGGGTTCTGGGGCCCGGCGTTCGGTGGGGCGATCGAAAACTGGTTCGCCTACATGCTGGCCCTGGTATTCCTGGTATTCCGCCCGCAGGGGCTGTTCGGCGAAAAGATCATCGAGAGGGTCTAGCGGCATGTTCTATCGCGAAGCAGGGCAGTTCAAAACGACCTATGCCGCCGATCAGGCGGTGTTCCCCATCCTGCAGGACAAGATCGCCGTTCTGCTGGCCGTCGCCGTCGCCTATGCGGTGCCGCTGTTCGCCGACGAATATTGGCTGCAGGCGATCCTGATCCAGTTGTTGGTGTTCGCCTTGATGGCCATCGGCCTGAACATCCTGATGGGCTACGCCGGGCAGATCTCGCTCGGCACCGGGGCCTTCGCCGCCGTCGGGGCCTATGCCTGTTACAAGCTGACGACCAACATCGAAGGGATGAACATCGTCGTCGCGATCCTGCTGTCGGGTGGCGTCGCCGCCGCGGTCGGCGTGTTGTTCGGCCTACCCAGTTTGCGGATCAAGGGCTTCTATCTGGCGGTCGCGACCCTGGCGGCGCAGTTCTTCATCCTGTGGCTGTTCAACAAGGTCGGCTGGTTCTACAACGACAACCCGTCAGGCACGATCACCGCCCCGCCGCGCGAATTGTTCGGCATCGCCGTGACCGGCCCGAAGGCCACGCCCGAGGCCCGATACTGGCTGTGCCTGACCTTCCTGGTGGTGTTCGCCTGGCTGGCCAAGAATTTGGTGCGGGGCCGCATCGGCCGGTCGTGGATGGCGATCCGCGACATGGACATCGCGGCAGAGATCATCGGCATCCGCCCGCTGCAAACCAAACTGACCGCCTTCGCGATCTCGTCGTTCTATTGCGGGGTCGGCGGGGCGCTGATGGTGTTCTGCTGGCTGGGCTCGGCCGAGACCGAAGCCTTCGACCTGCCGACGGTGTCGTTCCCTGTGCTGTTCATGATCATCATCGGCGGGCTGGGCTCGATCGGCGGATCGATCCTGGGGGCCGGGTTCATCGTTCTGGTGCCGATCTTCCTGACCAATTTTCCACCGATGATCGGCCTGGAAATATCGACCGCCCTGCAGAAGCATCTGGAGGAAATCATCTTCGGCGGCCTGATCGTGTTCTTCCTGATCGTCGAACCGGAAGGCATCGCCCGCCTGTGGCAGATCCTGCGGGAGAAGCTGCGCAAATGGCCGTTCCCTTATTAGGGAGAATTGGGGACTTGGATAACGCCTGACGCGGCGCATGACGCCGCCGCCAAAAGAAAAAACACCGCGCCTATCAATCCGGATCGCGCCCATCCCGGTCCGGCAATCAGACAGGAGGAAATGCCCCGAACGGACGGGGCATACCATACGGGAGAAACAGCCATGAATATTCGCAAACTGGTCATCGCCGCGGCAGGTGCCGCGGTCGGGCTCAGCGCCCTGGCCGCGGCCGAGGTCGCGAAAGCCGACGAACAGTTCATTCCGCTGCTCGTCTACCGCACCGGCGCCTATGCGCCGTCGGGCATCCCCATCGCCAACGGGCTGCGCGATTACTACACCCTGATCAACAAGCGCGACGGCGGCGTCGGCGGCGTCACCATCACCTTCGAGGAATGCGAAACCCAGTACAAAACCAACCTGGGCGTCGAGTGCTATGAAAAGCTCAAAGGCAACGGCCCGACCGGGGCGTCCCTTGTCAGTCCGTTTTCGACCGGCATCACCTATCAGCTGATTCCTAAGTCGGCGGTGGACGGCGTGCCGATCCTGTCGATGGGATACGGCCGCGCCTCGTCCGCCGACGGGCGCGTGTTCAAATGGGTTTTCAATCCGCCCGACACTTATTGGACGCAGGCTTCGGCGGTCATCAAATACTTTTCCCGCCGGGTCGGCGGCTACGACAAGCTGAAGGGCGTCAAGATCGTCCATCTGTATCACAATTCGGCCTACGGCAAGGAAGCCAACCCGACGCTGGAAATCCTGGCCAAGCGGTATGGCTATAAGCTGACCCTGATCCCGGTCGACCATCCGGGCCAGGAACAGGCCAGCCAGTGGCGGCAGATCCGCCGCATCAAGCCCGACTTCGTGTTCATGTCGGGCTGGGGCGTGATGAACCAAGTCGCGATCAAGGAAGCCGCCGGGATCCGCTTTCCGATGGAGAATTTCGTCGGCAACTGGTGGTCCGGTTCCGACGCCGACGTGATCCCCGCCGGGGACGGCGCCAAGGGCTACCTGTCGACCACCTTCCACGGGGCGGGCGCCGGGTTCGACGTGCACAAGGACATCATCAAATACGTCTACGGCGGTGATGAAGCCAAGGCGCACGAAAACAAGATCGGCGAGGTCATGTACAACCGCGCCATCGTCAACGCCATGGTGGCGGTCGAAGGCATCCGCACGGCCCAGGCCAAGTTCGGCAAGAAGTCGCTAAAGGGCGAGGAAATCCGCTGGGGCCTGGAGAACCTGGACATCACCAAGGACACCCTGGGCAAGCTCGGCTTCAAGGACATGATGGCGCCGCTCAAGATCACCTGCGCCGATCATGAAACCATGGGTCCGATCATCATCCAGAAATGGGACGGCGCCAAATGGTCATACGCCAGCGAATGGCTGGACCCGATGCGCGACGTCGTCCGCCCCTTGGTCGAGGCCGATGCCGCAGCCTATGCCAAGGAAAACAACATCACCCCCCGGGACTGCAAATAAGCAGTGCCGGAGCCTTCATAGTCAGGATCAAAAGGACCGAACGATGGAACAGGCCGCGCAACGCACCGACGCCCGCCCGCCGTTGGTCGTCAATAATATCGAGGTCATCTACGACCACGTGATCCTGGTCTTGAAGGGGGTCTCGCTGGAGGTTCCCGAGGGGGGCGTGGTCGCCCTTCTCGGGGCCAACGGCGCGGGCAAAACGACGACCCTGAAGGCGATCTCCAACTTGCTTGGCGCCGAACGGGGGGAAGTCACCAAAGGTGAAATCCTGTTCCGGGGCGAGCGGGTCGACCGGCTGTCGCCGAACGATCTGGTCAAACGCGGCGTCGTCCAGGTGATGGAAGGCCGCCATTGCTTCGAACACCTGACGGTCGAAGACAACCTGATGACCGGCGCCTATACCCGGACCGACGGCAAGGCCGCCGTCGCCGCCAGCCTGGAGAAGGTCTACCACTACTTCCCACGCCTCAAGGAACGCCGCCAATCGCAGGCGGGATATACCTCGGGCGGGGAACAGCAGATGACGGCCATCGGCCGGGCCTTGATGGCCAACCCGAACACGATCCTGTTGGACGAGCCGTCGATGGGCCTGGCCCCGCAACTGGTCGAGGAAATTTTCGAGATCGTGAAGGCCCTGAACGACCAGGAAGGGGTGTCGTTCCTGCTGGCCGAACAGAACACCATGATCGCGCTGAAGTATGCCGATTACGGCTACATCCTGGAAAACGGCCGGGTCGTGATGGACGGCCGGGCCGACGACCTGCGCGAGAACCCGGACGTCAAGGAATTCTACTTGGGCCTGGCTGGGGACAACCGAAAGAGCTTCAGAGACGTAAAGCATTACCGGCGGCGCAAGCGCTGGCTGTAGCCGCCCGGCCGATCAAGGAGGCATGATGAGCGCCGACGATCATTTCGACCGCCTGGAAACCCGACCGAGCGAGGTGCGCGAGCAGGATTTGTTCGCAGCCCTGCGCGCCCAAGTCGCCCAGGCCAAGGCGAATGCCCCTTATTTCCGGGAATGCCTGTCCGATATCGAGGCCGAGGCGATCACCGACCGTACGGCCTTGGCGGCCCTGCCGGTGACCCGCAAATCGGACCTGATCGACCTGCAGGCCCCGGGCCATACCTTGGGTGGGCTGACGACCCTGCCGGATGGCGGGCTGAAACGCATTTTCCAAAGCCCGGGACCGACCTACGACCCTGAAGGCTTCGGCGACGATTGGTGGCGCACGGCCCGCGCCCTGCATGCCGCCGGGTTTCGCCATGGTGATGTGGTCCATAATACCTTTTCCTATCACCTGACCCCCGCCGGCGCGATGATGGAGGCCGGGGCCCACGCCCTTGGCTGCGCGGTGGTTCCGGCAGGCGTCGGCAATACGGACCTGCAGGTTCAGGCCATCACCCATATCCGGCCCACGGCTTATTGCGGGACGCCGTCATTCCTGAAAATCCTATTGGACAAGGCGGCGGAGTTGGGGGCCGACGTTTCGACCCTGGCCCGCGCCTCGGTCGGGGCCGAGCCGTTCCTACCCGACCAGCGGGCGGCGTTCGAAGCCGCCGGGATCGAGGCCTATAACATCTATGCCTCCGCTGATATCGGACTGATCGCCTATGAAAGCCCCGCGCGCGAAGGCCTGATCCTGGACGAAGGCCTGATCCTGGAAATCGTCACTCCCGGCACCGGCGACCCGGTGCCCGAGGGCCAGGTTGGCGAGGTCGTCCTGACCATGCCGTTCAACCGCGAGTACCCGTTGATCCGCTTCGCCACCGGCGACCTGTCGGCGGTCATGGCCGGGCCTAGCCCTTGCGGCCGCACCAACGTCCGGATCAAGGGCTGGATGGGCCGCGCCGATCAGGCAGCCAAGGTGCGCGGCATGTTCATCCACCCGCGCCAGATCGCCGAAATCCTGAAACGCCATCCGGAAATCACCCGCGCCCGCATGGTCGTCGAACGCATCGACGGCAAGGACGCCATGACCCTGATGATCGAGATGGCGTTCGGTGACGCGGACTTTGCCGACGCCGTGGAGGACACGGTGCAGGCGGTCTGCAACCTGCGCGGCGCGGTCGAATTAACCGCCCCCGGCACCCTGCCCGACGACGGCAAAGTCATCGACGATCGGCGGGACAGCTCGGCCTAAGGCCCAAACGCCCGGATTTTCCGGTATGGCGCGGCACAAGAAAAAATCACAATCGGGTCACAATCTCGCCCTAATCGGGTGGCTAAATACGAACCATAGACCTCCTCGTCTATTACCAGAGACCCCCCTCTCTGGTCCCCTTAATCGGCAACCAGCCGAACTTAGCCGGGCTCTTCCCCAGAGCCCGGCTTTTTTTTGTGCGTCCGCCATCGAACCCCGATCGTTATCAGCCTGAATTCAGGCGCCTTTTAATCCGCCACCGATCCGGGCTATCTATGGATCAAGGCATCTTCGCCCGGCATTGAGGGACCCCCCGTTCCATGGACCGCTTCGAAGGCAAAAAGCTCGACTGCGTGCGCAGCGCCCGGCCCGTGTTCCGGGGGCTGGATTTCGCGGTGCAGGCGGGTGGCGCGCTGATTTTGGTCGGGCCGAACGGATCGGGTAAATCGTCGTTGCTGCGCCTGATGGCCGGGCTGCTTCCGGCTGCGGGCGGGCAATTGTCGTGGAACGGCGCGCCGGTAGACGACGAGCCGGACGCGCACCGTGAACGCCTGCGCTATCTGGGTCACCTGGACGCCATCAAACCGGCCCTGACGGCGTCGGAAAACCTCGCCTTCTGGGCCGAGCTTTACGGTGCCGATCCCAAATCCGCCGTGGCCCCGGCCCTCGCGGCCCTGGGCATCGGGCATCTGGCTGATTTGCCGGGGCGGTTCCTGTCCGCCGGGCAGAAGCGGCGCTTGAACCTGGCCCGCCTGGCCCTGGCCCCGGCGGCGATATGGCTGCTGGACGAACCGGCGACGGCCCTGGATGTGCAAACAATCGACCGCCTGCGCGAATTGATCCGCGACCACCGGGCGCGGGGCGGCATGCTCGTTCTGTCGACCCATTCGGATTTGGGTCTGGACAACTCAGAGCCCCTGGACCTCGCCGATTTTACGGCCCGCCCGGCGGCGGCCTTCGCCGATGCGCCCTGGAACAAGTCGGACACAGCCGCATGACCGCCTTTCGCGCCATTCTGATGCGTGACCTGCGCCTGGCCCTGCGCCAGGGCATGGACAGCGCCATGGTCGTGATGTTCTTCGTCATCGCGGTCGTGCTGTTTCCGCTCGGCGTCGGGCCGGAGCCGAACACCCTGGCCCGGATCGCCCCCGGGGTGTTGTGGGTCTCGGCCCTGCTTTCGGTCCTGTTGTCGCTCGACCGGATGTTCGGCAACGATTTCGAGGACGGCTCGCTCGAGCTTCTGGCCCTGGGCCCGGCGGCGCTGGAGATCGTCGTTTTGGCCAAGGTGCTGGCCCATTGGCTGGTCACGGGCCTGCCGCTGATCATTGCCGCCCCGGTCCTGGCCGTATTGTTGAACATGCCCGCCGATGGGTTCGGCCTGTTGTTGATGGCGCTCTTGCTCGGCACGCCGACGCTCAGCCTGATCGGCGCGGTCGGGGCCGCCCTGATCCTGGGATCGCGGCGCGGCGGGGTGTTGCTGGCGCTGTTGATTTTACCGCTGTTCATTCCTGTGTTGATCTTCGGCGTCGGCGCGGTCGAGGCCGCGATCGGCGGCTTTCCCGCCCGCGCGCCGATGCTGTTGCTTGGCGCGATCCTGGCCGGCGCCCTGGCGCTTTGCCCGTGGGGTGCGGCGGCCGGGCTGCGCCAGGCCCTGGAGTAGCCAAAAACAAATGCGATTTCTTTTATATTTGAATGATTCCAATCGTGGAAATTCCACGGGGAAGAAGGTAGGGTCCGGCCCATGCTGAACTATTTCGCCAATCCGCGCCGCTTTATGAAGCTGGCGACCGTGCTGACCCCCTGGCTGGCGGGCGCGACGGTGCTGATGGCGGCGGCCGGGCTGTATCTGGGCCTGTTCGCCTCGCCCGCCGATTATCAACAGGGCGAGACGGTGCGGATCATGTACGTCCATGTGCCCGCCGCCTGGATGTCCATGTTCTGTTATACCTCGCTGGCGATCTCCGCCGCGGTCGGCCTGATCTGGAAACATCCGGTGGCCGACGTGGCGGCCCGGGCGACGGCTCCGATCGGGGCCTGCTTCACCTTCCTGGCCCTGTTCACCGGCTCGCTCTGGGGCAAACCGATGTGGGGCACCTGGTGGGTTTGGGACGCGCGTCTGACCTCGGTCCTGATCCTGTTTTTCCTGTACCTGGGCTATATGGCGCTGAACAGCGCCTTCGACGATCCGCAGCGCGGCTCCAAGGCGTCGGCGATCCTGGCCATGGTCGGATTGGTCAACGTGCCGATCATCAAGTTTTCCGTCGAATGGTGGAACACGCTGCACCAGCCCGCGTCGATCGTCCGCATGGACGGCCCGACCATTCACCCGTCCATGCTGTGGCCGCTGTTTCTGATGATCGGGGCCTTCACCACTTATTATCTGTGGGTGCTGATGCTGCGCATGCGCCAGGAATTGACCGAAACCCGAATTCAGGCCCGCCGCCAGATCCAGGCAGAGGAGGCCGGAGCCTGAGCCCGCTGCCCCACGCATTGATCGACCGAACTCGGGCCAACCCGTTTGCGACGGGGCGATCGGTCGGTAAACTCATCGTCGCAAAAGGGCGCGGCCACCATAAAAACGCCCAAATTTGAGGGTCATCGTCGGACAGCATGGAACAACTCGGCAAATTTTTGGACATGGGCGGTTACGCGGGCTTCGTATGGCCCAGCTACGTCGCCGTTTTCGCCCTTCTGGCGGTGCTGTTGTGGCTCAGTCTGCGCGGCCTGCGCGGCGCCGAACGCGAACTGTCGCAGTTGGAACAGGACAACCCGCGCGCCCGCCGCGCCGCCGCGCCCGCCGACCCGACCGATGACGGAGCCCCCCGGCCATGAAACGCAAACATAAACGCCTGACTTTCGCCGCCATCGGCCTGTGCCTTTTGGGCATCGCCGCGGCCTTGGTCCTGACGGCGTTCGAAGATTCCATCGTGTTCTTCCACAGCCCGACCGACGTCGCCGACGGCAAGGTTAAGATGGACAAACGCATCCGCCTGGGCGGGTTGGTCGAAACCGGCAGCGTGCAGAAAAAGGCCGATGCCGTGACCGCCTTTCGCATTACCGACGGCGCCAATGTGATCGACGTGACCTACCAAGGCATCCTGCCCGACCTGTTCCGCGAGGGGCAGGGCGTGGTCACCGAGGGCCGCCTGCAAGGGGCCGTATTCGTGGCCGAAGAAGTCCTGGCCAAGCATGACGAAAACTACATGCCGCCCGAAGTCGCCGACGCGCTGAAAAAATCCGGCCAATGGAAAGGCGAAATGGGGGAAGGCAAAATGGAAACGAATAAGGAAGCCGCCAAATGACCGCGGAACTGGGGCATTTCGCGCTGATCCTGGCGCTGTTCGTTTCCGCCGTTCAGGCAACCCTCCCCCTGGTCGGGGCCCAGCGCGGCAACGTGCAATGGATGGCCCTGGCCCGTCCGGCGGCGATGGTGCAGTTCCTGTTGGTCGCCGTGGCCTTCGGCTGCCTGACCCATCTGTACATCACGTCGGACTTTTCGGTCCTGAATGTGGCGTCCAATTCCCATACGGACAAACCGCTGCTGTATAAAATTTCCGGCGTCTGGGGCAACCACGAGGGCTCGATGCTGCTCTGGGTGTTGATCCTGGCGCTGTTCGGCTCGGCGGTCGCAGCCTTCGGCAACAACCTGCCCCCGGCCCTGCGCGCCCGCGCCCTGTCCATTCAGGCGCTGATCGCCGTCGGCTTCTATCTGTTCATCCTGTTGACCTCGAACCCGTTCGACCGGCTGATCCCCGCCCCGATCAACGGCAACGACCTGAACCCGCTGTTGCAGGACCCGGGCTTGGCGTTCCATCCGCCCATGCTCTACCTGGGCTATGTCGGGTTCTCGATGGCCTTTTCCTTCGCCATCGCCGCCCTGATCGAAGGCCGCGTCGACGCCGCCTGGGCCCGCTGGGTCCGGCCCTGGACCTTGGCCGCCTGGTGTTTCCTGACCGCCGGAATCGGGCTGGGCAGCTGGTGGGCCTATTATGAATTGGGCTGGGGCGGCTGGTGGTATTGGGACCCGGTCGAAAACGCTTCGTTCATGCCCTGGCTGGCGGGCACGGCGCTGCTCCATTCGGCGACCGTGGTCGAAAAGCGCGACACCCTGAAGGGCTGGACCATCCTGCTCGCCATCATCACCTTTTCCATGAGCCTGCTCGGCACCTTCCTGGTTCGCTCAGGCGTGCTGACCTCTGTCCATGCCTTCGCCACCGACCCGGCGCGCGGCGTGTTCATCCTGTTCCTGTTGATCATCGTGATCGGCGGCTCCCTGGCGCTTTACGCTTGGCGCGGCCCGCAGTTGGTTTCCAGCGGCCTGTTCCAGCCGATTAGCCGCGAGGGCGGCCTGCTATTCAACAATCTGGTCATGGCCACGGCGACCGCCGTGGTGTTGCTGGGCACGCTTTATCCGCTGCTGCTCGACGCCGTCGACGGCGGCAAGGTCAGCGTCGGCCCGCCGTTCTTCAACGCCGTTTTCATCCCGATCATGATTCCGATGATCGTGGTCATGGCCATCGGCCCGCTGCTGCATTGGAAGCGCGGCGATTGGCGCGCCGCCGTGCAGCGCCTGTGGCCCGCCATGGTGGCGGCCCTGATCGCCGCCGTCGGAGCATGGGCCATCGTCACCGACGGCCCGTTCCTGGGCATCATCGGCATGGCGCTGGCCGCTTGGCTGGCGTTCGGCACGCTGGTCGAATTGGCCGAGCGCGTGCGCCTGTTCCGCGAACCGATGGGACGGTCCCTGTCGCGCCTGTCGCGTCAGCCGCGCGCCGCCTGGGGCATGACCTTGGCCCATCTGGGCTTGGCCGTGACCATCGCCGGGATGACCGGGGCCGGGGCCTGGGTCAAGGAAAGCATCCAGGTCATGGCGCCGGGCGATGTGGTGACCCTCGCGGGATACGATTTCCAATTCAACGGCGCCCATCCGGAAAAGGGCCCGAACTACAGCACCACCGTCGGCCGTTTCACGGTCTCGAAGAACGGGAAGACCGTCGTGGTGCTGGACCCGGAAAAGCGGGTCTATAACGTGTCCGGCCAACCGACGACCGAAGCGGGGATCGAGCCGACCTTCCTGGGCGATATCTATGCCGTGGTCGGCGACCGCGGCACCAACCCGGACGGCAAGCCCGGTTTCGTCACGCGGCTGTACTTCAACCCGCTGGTCGCCTGGATGTGGGGCGGGGTGATGATCATGATCGCGGGCGGCGCGCTCAGCCTGACCGACCGCCGCCATCGCGTCGGTGCCCCAGCGGGTCGCCGTCGGCGCGATGCCGTGGCCCATGCGGGCGCGGACTAAGGCCGGACCGGGGACGACATCATCATGCGCGGACGTTTGATCTATCTGTTGCCGCTGGGCTTGTTCCTGATCCTGGCGGTCTATTTCGCGGTCGGCCTGACCAAGGACCCGAAGCTTATCCCTTCGGCCCTGATCGACAAACCGGCCCCGGAATTCACCCTGCCGACGATCACCGGATTGGACGGCGACGGCTTTTCGACCGCCGACCTGAAAAAAGGCACGGTCAGCGTGGTCAACGTGTTCGCCAGCTGGTGCGTTCCTTGCCGGGCCGAACACCCCGAGATCAACAAGCTGGCGAAGATGGGGATCGTTCCCGTCTATGGCCTGAACTACAAGGACACCCCCAAGGCCGCGCGCGCCTGGTTGAACGAATTGGGCAATGCCTATACCGGCATCGGCGCGGACGAAAGCGGACGCGTGGGTATCGACTGGGGTGTTTACGGCGTGCCGGAAACCTTCATCCTGGACGGCACCGGGCGCATCCGGTTCAAGCACACCGGCCCGATTATCGGCGACAAGCTGGAAAACGAAATCCTGCCGCTGATCCGTCAGATCCAGGCCGGGGAAAGCAAATGACGCGCCTATTGTTCCTGATCGCTCTGTTGGCCGCGGTCGCCCTGCCGCTTTACCCGGCCAAGGCCGTCAACCCGGACGAAATGCTGCCCGATCCGACCATGGAAGCACGGGCCCGCGATATCTCCAAACACCTGCGCTGTCTGGTTTGTCAGAACCAGTCGATCGACGATTCCGACGCCGGGTTGGCCCGCGACCTGCGCGTGCTGGTCCGCGAACGGCTCAAGGCCGGGGACACGAATGCCCAGGTGATCGAATACGTGGTCGACCGCTACGGCGATTTCGTGCTGCTCAATCCGCCGGTGAAGAAATCGACCATCCTGTTGTGGGCCGGTCCCGGGATCGTCGCGATCCTGGGCATTCTGGCGATGGTCCTGTTCTATCGCCGCCGCCGCACCGTGGCGCCCGTCGCCGCCCAACCGCTCAGCGCCGATGAAAAAGCGCGCCTGGACAAAATTCTGAAAGAGGACGACGCATGACCGGCCTGATCATCGCCATGACGATCCTGGCGGTGGGGGTGGCGATCGCCCTCGCCCGGCCGCTGTTGCATCGGGAAAAGACCCCGACCGAACGCGCCGAATACGATCTGACCGTGTTTCGCGACCAATTGGCCGAGATCGAGCGCGATGCCGCCGAGGGCCTGCTCAACGACGAAGAGGCCGAGGCCGCGCGCCTGGAAGTTCAACGCCGCATGCTGGCCGCCGATGCCGAGTTGCAGCAGGCGGCGGAAACGGCGCCCAAGGAAAGCAAGCCGCAGACCTCGGTCGCCATCTTGGTCAGCCTGGGCGTGCCGGTCGCGGCGGCATTCCTCTATCTGACCCTGGGCTCGCCGGACCAGCCGGACCAGCCCTTCGCCGAGCGCAACCTCCCCGCCGAGGCGGAAACCCAGGTCGCCCAGCAACAAGATCCGGCACAGGCCGCGAAGATGGAAGCCATGGTCGGTCGCTTGGCCGAAAAGCTGCTGTCCGACCCGGACGATGTCGAAGGCTGGCTGTTGCTTGGCCGTAGCTATATCGCAATGGAACGGATCGATGACGCGATGAACGCGTTCAAGCGCGCGCGCAAGATCGCCCCGGGCGAGCCCGAGGTCGACCTTGCCTATGCCGAGGCGCTGATCCTGACCAGCAAGATGAAAGTGACCGAGGACGCGGCGGCGATCTTCCGCGCGGTGCACGAGAAAGAGCCGTTCGAGCCCAAGTCCCGCTATTACCT
>CAXGUG010000022.1:0-44557 GCA_964012715.1 uncultured Rhodospirillaceae bacterium
AAAGGATAATCTCATGGCCTCCATCGAACTGGAGAAGATCTGCAAGTCCTTCGGCCATGTCGAGGTGCTGAAGGATATCGACCTCAACCTCGAAAAGGGAGAATTCGTCGTCTTCGTCGTCAGTCGGGGATACGGGGCCGCCACCGGGACCGAACCCCGCCGGGTCGTTCCCGCCACGGACGGGGCCGACCGGGTCGGGGACGAGCCGCTGATGATCGCGCGCTTGGTCCCCGTCTGGGTCGGTGGCGGGCGGGCCGAAGCAGCGCGGGCGGCAGTCGCCGCCGGGGCCGGGGCGGTGATTTTGGACGATGGGTTTCAAGACCCCTCGGTGACCAAGGACTTGCCCCTGGTCGTGACCGATGGGCGCTACGGCTTCGGCAATGGGCGGCTGATCCCGGCAGGACCGCTGCGCGAGCCCATTGCCGCCGGGCTGGACCGCGCCGGGGCGGTCGTCGTCCTGGGCGAGGATACTTGGGGCGTGGCCCGTGCAGCACATGATCAAGGGCCGCCCGGCTTGCCGGTTCTGTCCGCCCGGATCGTGCCCGGGCCGGAAATCGCCGAATTGGCCAAGTCGCGGTTGTTCGCCTTCGCCGGGATCGGCCATCCGGACAAGTTCTTCGCGACCTTGCGGGACGGCGGCTGCACCCTGGCCGGAACCCGGGCGTTCGCCGATCATCATCCCTTTACCCCAGCCGATCTGGACGCCTTGAAACAGGCCGCTGCAGCCCGTCAGGCCCGTCTGGTGACGACTGAAAAAGACTTGATGCGCCTGCCGCCGGATCGGCGCGCGGACATAGATGTCTTGACAATTACCCTGCAATGGGACGACGAAGCGGCCCTTGACCGATTGCTTCGACCCCTTAAACCCTGAGCAGGCTGCCGTTCCCATGGCTCATGTGCCGCCCCCGTTGAAGAAATATCTGCTGCACCCCGTCCAGGCGGTGGTGGCGGTCAGCGTCTATATGTTCTTTCGGGTGTTGCCGTTGGATTGGGCGTCTGGCGTCGGCGGCTTCCTGGCGCGGACCATCGGGCCGCGTTTGCGGATCAGCAACCGGGCGCGGCGCAACCTGCGCGCCGCCTACCCCGGGATCGCCGATGCCGAGGTCGAACGCATCGTCTACGGCATGTGGGACAACCTGGGCCGTCTGGCTGCCGAGTTTCCTCACCTTTATGAAATTCAGGTCTATGGCGACAATAGCCGGGTGATCGTGACGGGGGCCGAACACGTCGATACCCTGCGCGACGACGGCGAGCCGGGCATTTTCTATTCCGCCCATATGGGCAACTGGGAAGTCATGTCCCTGGGCGCGACGCAGCGGGGCCTGCCGGTCGACCGGGTCTACCGCGAAGCCAACAACCGCATGGTCGAATGGCTGTATCGCCATGGCCGTGCCGCCGTCGAAGGGGCGCAAATCCCCAAGGGGCCGCAGGGCGTGCGCCAGTTGCTGGAAGCCTTCCGCAAGGGCAGCCACCTGGGGATCATGATCGATCAGAAAATGAACGACGGTGTGGCGGTGCCGTTTTTCGGCCGTCCGGCAATGACCGCCCCGGCCCTGGCCGAACTGGCGATGCGCTATGACTGTCCGGTCGTCGGTGTTTGGGTGACGCGGCGCAAGGGCGCTTATTTCAATCTGCACATCCTGCCGCCGATCCGGTTCGAGAAAACCGGCGACCATAAGGCCGACGTCCAAGCCGCCTTGGAATTCGTCAATGCCGAGGTCGAACGCTGGATCCGCGACACGCCCGATCAATGGCTGTGGCTGCACAACCGCTGGCCCTCGGACCAGATTCAGAACGAGGAATAGAACGGGCCTGGAATAGAACGGGCCTACCTGCCTGGGCCTATTTCTTTTCGGGGGTGTTTTTCTTTTCCGGCTCCGGCGGGCCGACCAACAAGGCCGGATCCAACGGCGTCTTGAACCAGCTGACGCCCCAATGCAGGTGCGGTCCGGTCGACCGCCCGGTGGTGCCGATGGTGCCGATCTGCATCCCCTTGGTGACGAAGTCGCCTTCCTTCACGGTGCTGGAATTCATGTGGATGTAGACCGAGGTCAGACCCAATCCGTGGTCGATCATCACGGTCTTGCCGTTGAAGAACATATCCGGATGGCTGAGCGCCACCACCCCGTCGCCCATGGCGACGACCGGCGTGCCTTTTGGGGCTGCGACGTCGACGCCGTTGTGCGGGTTGCGCGGCTTGCCGTTGAGAATCCGCTGGCTGCCGAACACGCCGGAAATCCGCCCCTTGGCGGGCCAGATGAAGCCGGTATCGAAGAACGTTTTCGGGGTCGCACGTTTGCGCACCTCGGCGACCAGGGCATTTTCCTTTTTGATGCGGGCCAGGTCTTCGGCCTTCATCGGGGTGACCTTGCGCTCCGGCAGGCCGTCGATCCGCTGCACTTTGAAGCGCCGCTTTTCGATCTTCAGGTTGTGGATCATCTCCGGCCCGTCGGGCGGCAGGACCTTCAGCACCGCCGTCTCCTTGGCGTTCCGCCCGAAGCCGAGCAGGAAACTCCCGTCGGGGGCGACCGCGACCATATGGCCATCCAGGGTAAGTTTCGACCCGGGATCGGCCTTGCCGACCACCAGTCCGCCCTGCACGAAGCTGCCGGACAGGTCGAGCGCCCAGGCCGTTGCACTTTGGGCTGCCGCCGCGATCACGATGGCCGCGCCGATACTCAATCGAATAAGGAAATGTCTCACAAGAGCTGCCCCTGCCGGTCTTCGCCGGGCTTGCTTGGGTTTTGATCGGCCTGTTTGGCCTGTTTCTTCGGCGGGGTGCCGCCGGTCACGGCGACGGAACGTTCCCCGTCCCTTAGCCTGATATGCAGATGATCGCCGGTTTTCAACCCTTTGGCCGAAGTTACCGCCGTCCCGGCGGGATCGGTGACCAGGGCGAACCCCCGGTCGAGTACACGCTCGTACGAATAGCTTTCCAGCAGAGCCGATGCCCGCTCCAGGCGGTTTCCCGCCCGTTCCACGGCGGACTTGCCGGCGGCCTGCAGGGCGCGAATCTCGCCCGACAGGCGGCGCGCCTCGGCCTTGATGATCCGGTCCGGGCGGATCAGTCCCGCCGCCGCACCGGTGAGACGCGCCCGGCGGCGCTCCAGCCCCGTGCCCAAGGAATGCCCCAGGCGTTCGGTCCAATCGTCCAGGCGTTGGGCCTGTTCCTGCAGCATCCGCGCCGGGTTGGGCAGGGCGCGGGAAATGGCATCCAGATGCCGCCGATCGTCATTCAGCCGCCGGGCCACGGCGCTGGCCATGCGCTGGCCGTCGTCCATCACCTGGGCCAACAGGTCCAGGCGCACGGGCACGGCCATTTCGGCGGCTGCCGTGGGCGTCGGCGCGCGCCGGTCGGCGGCGAAATCGGCCAGGGTCGTATCGGTTTCGTGGCCGACGGCGGAAATTATCGGGATCGGGCAGTCGGCGATGGCGCGAACGACGATTTCCTCGTTGAACGACCACAGGTCTTCCAGGCTGCCGCCGCCGCGCGCGACGATCACCAGGTCCGGGCGCGGGATCGGTCCGTCGTCGGGCAGGGCGCCGAACCCGTTGACCGCGGCGGCGACCTGTTCGGCGGAGCCGTCGCCTTGGACCAGGACCGGCCATACCAGCACATGTACGGGGAAGCGGTCGGCCAGGCGATGCAGAATGTCGCGGATCACAGCCCCGGTGGGCGAGGTGACGACGCCGATGACTTGGGGCAGGAACGGCAGGTCGCGTTTGCGCTCTGGCGCGAACAGGCCTTCGGCCTCGAGCTTGCGGCGGCGGTCTTCCAACAGTTTCAGCAAGGCCCCTTCGCCCGCTAACTCCATATGGTCGACCACGACCTGATATTTCGACCGTCCGGGATAGGTCGTGATCCGCCCGGTGGCGACGACCTCCATCCCGTCTTCGGGGTTCATCGCCAGCTTGCCCGCCGTGCCGCGCCAGCACACGCCATCGATCACCGCGTCGGCGTCTTTCAGCGCGAAATACAGATGGCCCGAGGCGGCGCGCTTGAAGCCTGAGATTTCGCCCCGGATTCGCACCCATTGGAAGTTGTCTTCGACCGCCCGTTTAACGGCCAGGGAAATCTCGGAAACGCTGAAGACCGGCAGATTGTGGCTGCTCTCGGTCTCGCCGGGTTGACTCTGCGCGGTGCCGCTGGGATTGTCGCTCATGGCCGCAGTATGCAAGGCCCCATGACTGGACACAATACGGGTGAAGTGCTGAATTCGCCCTTTCATAAGACCCACGACGACGGGGAGGATTTTGGACGCGATGAAGGTGCTAGTGGTCGGTTCCGGCGGACGGGAACATGCGTTGTGCTGGGCTATCGCCAAATCCCCCAAATGCGATGAATTGTATTGCGCGCCCGGCAACGCCGGGACGGCGTCGGTGGCCCGCAACGTGGACGTCGATTCGGAAGACCTGGACGGCATCATCGCCTTCGTGCAGGACAACGCCATCGATTTCGTGGTCGTCGGCCCCGAAGCGCCGCTGGTCGCCGGTCTGGTCGACCGTCTGGACGCGCTGGGCATCAAATCGTTCGGCCCCACGGCGGCGGGGGCGGAGCTGGAAGGCTCCAAAGCCTTCACCAAGGACCTGTGCGCCAAATACGACATCCCGACCGCCGATTACGACCGCTTCGACGAACCGGACGCGGCCAAGGAATACATCCGCACCCATGGCGCGCCGATCGTGGTCAAGGCCGACGGCCTGGCCGCCGGCAAGGGCGTGATCATCTGCCGCAACGTGAACGAGGCCTATGCCGCCGTCGATCAGATCATGATCGAAGAAGCCTTCGGCCATGCCGGGGCGGAAATCGTCGTCGAACAGTTCCTGGAAGGCGAGGAAGCCAGCTTCTTCGCCCTGGTTGATGGCGAAACGGCGCTGCCGATGATCGGCGCGCAGGATCACAAACGCGCCTATGACGGCGACGAGGGCCCCAATACCGGCGGCATGGGGGCCTATTCCCCCGCGCCGATCATCGACGCCGCGATGACCGAGCGGGTGATGACCGAAATCATCGAGCCGACCATCAAGGGCATGGCGGCGGAGGGACGCCCGTACAAGGGCGTGCTGTATGCCGGTCTGATGATCGACGAGGCCGGACCGAAGTTGATCGAATATAATGCCCGGTTCGGCGACCCGGAATGCCAGGTCATGATGATGCGCCTGAAATCCGACGTGCTGGAGGCCCTTCTGGCCTGCGCCGAGGGCCGCTTGGCCGAAACCAAGCTGGAATGGCGGGATGAAGCCGCGATGCTGGTCGTGATGGCCGCCAAGGGCTATCCCGGCAAGTATCAGAAGGGCACCGAGATCAAGGGCCTGGAGGCCGCCGACGCGGTCGAGGGTGCGGTCGTGTTCCATGCCGGAACGGCCGCCGAAGGCGACCGCGTGGTCGCCACGGGCGGGCGTGTCCTGGGCGTGACGGCGATGGGCAAGGACGTCAAGGAAGCGCAGACGCGGGCCTATCAGGCGGTCGACGCCCTCGACTGGCCCGAGGGGTTTTGCCGCCGCGATATCGGCTGGCGGGCGATCGACCGCTGACGCCGCCCTTTTGCAGCGCGCGCCCGATACCTATATTCAAGACCAATCAAGGATAGCCGCCGCAGGGCGCAGGACGGAGGAACGCAGCATATGGACGACAAGACCCGCACCGAAGTGGAAGCGGCGGCCTTTCGCGGGCTGATCAAGCACCTGCAGAAACGCACCGACGTGCAGAACATCGACCTGATGAACCTGGCCGGGTTCTGCCGCAACTGCTTGGCCAAATGGTATGCCGCCGAGGCCCAGGAACGGGGCGAGGACGTGGACTACGATGCCGCCCGCACGGTCGTCTACGGCATGACCTATGACGAGTGGAAAGATAAATTCCAGGCCAAGGCTTCCGACGAACAGATGAAGACGTTCGAGGAAACCAAGCCCCTGCACGCCGAAATCAGCGGCCATAACTGACCCGATCGCCGCATCGGATGTCGGACGCCGCGCCTGATTTCTGGCCCAATTCCGGCTACCACCTGCTGGAACGCGATGCCGACGGCCATATGGCCGTGACGGATGCCTTCCTGCGCGCCTATCTACAGCGCCCGGAAATCGCGCCGATCGAAGAATCCTGCGATGCCGAACGGGCCCTGCACGGCCGGCTGATGGCCAACCCGCGCGAAGCCGTCGGCGATGCCCGGATTGCGGCCATGGCCGATCCCGATGCCCGCGAGAACTATCAGGTCATGCTGGGCTTCCGGGACATGCTGGTCGCGGCGGGCACGGTCGAGGCCTGTTATCTGGAAATCTTCCGCGTGGGCGGGGTCTCCATCCCGCCGCTGTTCGTCGATCAGATGGCGCAGGTCGTGGCCCGCCGGGTGATCGACGGCACCGACGATCCGTTCCGCGCCCGTGCGGCGGAACTTCTGTTCCGCGAGCAGACGGTGACGCTCAAGGACGGGGCGATCCTGCTGGGCGATACGGAAACCATCGAAATGCTGGCCAGCACGGCGGGCATGGGATCGCTCGGCAAGCTGGTGGTCGACAGCGGGGCCCAGGCCCGGCAAATCGACATGGACGTGTTACAGGCGGAAACGGCGGATATCTATTGGGACCGCAACGAACGCTATGACACGGTCTTGGACATCTCCTTCACCCGTCCGGGCCTGGATGCGCTATGCCGGGTGCTCGAAGGCTGGATCCGCCATTTCCTCAAGGCCGAGGTTTCGATCCAGCCGGTCCAGGAAATCAACGACGACAAATGGGTCTGGCACTTGGGGCTCGATGCCGAGGCTTCGGCCCTGCTCGACGATCTATATCAGGGACAAGACGTGGATGACGCCCGCATGGCGCGGCTGCTCAGCCTGTTCCGCCTGGATTTCAAGGACCCCAACCAGATGGCTGCCGACGTGCGCGGACGGCCGGTCTATCTGGCCCTGGCGATGACGCCGGACCAGCGCGTGCGGCTGAAGCCGCAGAACCTGCTGGTCAATCTGCCGCTGGCCCCGGAATCCTGACTTCGGGTATTTCAGAGGGTATTTCAGGCGCTTAGCGCCGCTCTTTGAAAAAATCCCTCAACAAAGCCGCCGCCTCGGTCTCGTTCAGGCCGCCGACGACTTCGGGCGCGTGGTGGCAGGTCGGTTGCGAAAAGAACCGGGGGCCGTGCTCGACCCCGCCGCCTTTCGGGTCGTACGCCCCGAAATAAAGCCGCCGGATGCGGGCATGGCTGATCGCCGCCGCGCACATCGCGCAGGGCTCTAGCGTCACGTAAAGATCGCAATCGCTTAGGCGCGGCCCGCCCATGGCCTGGGCCGCGCGGCGCAGGGCCAGGACCTCCGCATGGGCGGTGGGGTCGTGGGTGGCCTCGGTCTCATTCCCGGCGCGGGCCAGGACGGCCCCGGTGCGGGAATCGACCACGACAGCACCCACGGGCACCTCGCCCCGCCCGGCGGCGGCGCGGGCCTCGTCCATGGCTTGGTCCATGAAGGACTGGGATCCGGCGGGCGTTTCGTTCATCGCGCAAACATACCCTGGCTCAAGACTCCGTCAATGCTTGCCGCCGGGTCAAATGGCTCCTAATGTCCGGCCATGTCTGATGAAACCCCCGAACGTATCGCCAAGGTCATGGCCCGCGCCGGTCTGTGTTCGCGCCGCGAGGCCGAACGCTGGATCGAAGCCGGACGCGTCCAGGTCGATGGTGTGAAGCTGACCAGCGCCGCCCATACGGTGACCGCGTCCAGCCTGATCCTGGTCGACGGCAAGCCCCTGCCGGGGAAAGAGCAGTCGCGCGTATGGCGCTATCATAAACCGGTCGGTCTGGTGACCACCCATAAGGACCCGGAAGGCCGCCCGACCGTGTTCGACCGTCTGCCCAAGGACCTGCCGCGGGTGATTTCGGTCGGACGTTTGGATTTGAATTCCGAGGGCCTGCTGCTGTTGACCAACGACGGCACCTTGGCCCGGCGCATGGAACTGCCCAGCAACGGCTGGAACCGCCGCTATCGCGTGCGCGTGCATGGTGCCGTCGATCCGGCGGCCCTGGCCAAGCTGGCCAAGGGGGTGACCGTTTCCGGCGTGCGCTATGCGGGCATCAAGGCGCAGATCGATGAGACCGCCTCGGACGGTACGGCACGCAAGGGTGGGGCCAATGTCTGGCTGACCGTGAGCCTGACCGAAGGCAAGAACCGCGAAATCCGCAAGGTCATGGAACACCTGGGCCTGTCGGTGAACCGCCTGATCCGTACTGCCTACGGCCCGTTCCAATTGGGCAACCTGGGCCGGGGCGAAGTGTCCGAGATCAAGGGCAAGGTCCTGAAGGAACAGCTGGGCAAGGTGCTGTGATGCGGCCTGCTCAGTCGAGAAACGATCCATGAGAATCGTTGGCGGAAAATTCCGGGGCAAGATTTTGAAGGCCCCGGAAGGCACGGACCTGCGCCCGACGTCGGACCGGGCGCGGGAATCGATCTTCAACATCCTGGCCCATGGCAAGGCCGCCGTCGACTTGGACGGCATCACCGTTGCCGATTTCTATTGCGGCACAGGGGCCTTGGGGTTGGAGGCGATGTCGCGGGGGGCCGCCTTCGGCGTGTTCGCCGACCGCAACCCGGCCCATCTGAAAATCGCCCGCGACAACGCGGCGGCCATGGGGCTGTGGCGCGAATGCCTGATGCTGGGGCTGGATTGTTCGAACCTGGCGGTGCCGCCGCGCGCGGTCAAACAACCGGCGAACCTGGTGTTCATGGACCCGCCCTATGGTCACGGCCTGGCGGATCCGACCCTGCGCGGCCTCTTGAACAAGAACTGGCTGGCCCCGGGGGCGATCGTGGTCGTCGAAATCAGCGCCGAGGAAAACTTGCGCGGCACGCGCGGGTTCACCCTGTTGGACGAGCGCAGCTACGGCGCCGCCAAGGTCTATTTCCTGAAGAAATCCGAATAGGCGGCGATCCGCAGACGCAGGTCGCGGTCGCGTTCCAGCTCCGGTGCGGGGGCCAGATTCCACAACCAGCTTTCATCCGGCTCGGGCAGCTTGATATCGCCCAGGGCGGGTTCGCTGGCGTCTACTTCGCCGTCTTCGACCCATTCGCGGCGCACCTCGGTAATCAGGCAGACCCGGCCCGGCAAGGCCTGCAAGGCGCGCAGATGGCGGCGCTGGATTTCCGCGCCGTAGGCCGCGGCCTTTTTTTCCGGCAGATGGCGCATGGGGATCAACGGCAACTGCCCCAACAGGTTCAGGGACACCACCAGATCGGCGTCGCCGTCGGGGATGGTCGGCTGCGGCGGCTCGGCGGGCAATTCGCCCTGGGCCATGTCTTCGGCCAGTTCGGTCAAATCGGCCTCGACCAGCCGCAGGTTGGGGTATTGCGCGGCCCAGGTCCGGACCGCCGGGGGGTGGAAGATATCGATCAGGAC
Source organism: uncultured Rhodospirillaceae bacterium (assembly GCA_964012715.1). Taxonomy (GTDB): domain Bacteria; phylum Pseudomonadota; class Alphaproteobacteria; order Rhodospirillales; family Casp-alpha2; genus UBA1479. The sequence goes on from CAXGUG010000022.1 coordinate 9,379, forward strand.
GACCTCGGCGAAGTCGTCGGCCAGATCGCCCAGGGGCACATCCAGCAACCCACCCGAACCCAGGATCGTGACCTTGTCGAAACCGGATGCATTCGCCGCTGACCACAAGACGAAGCGCTTGGTCCGGTCCAGGTGTTCTTTCCAGGCATGGCGCAGGCGATCATGGCGGGCGGCGATGGCGATCTGTTCGCGCAGATACCCCAGCCGCTTGACCGTTTCCGGCGCGGGGGTCGTCAGATGCCTCACCCATTCACGGAGCATTGAGCCGCCCGTTGTTTGATTTTGGATGGTGGTAGTTTAGCGCCTGCCGAACAGCTTTTCGATATCGGCCAGTTTCAATTCCACATAGGTCGGTCGCCCGTGGCTGCATTGGCCGGAATGGGGCGTTGCCTCCATCTCGCGCAGCAGGCGGTTCATCTCGTCGGCGTTCAGCCGCCGTCCGGCGCGGATCGACCCGTGACAAGCCATGGTCGCGCAAACGTCGCCGATCCGCTCCGACAGGGCGATGGTCTCGCCGTATTCGGCCAGGTCGTCGGCCAGGTCGCGGACCAGCCCCTGCACGTCGGTTTCGCCCAATAGGGCCGGGGTTTCGCGCACGACGACCGCGCCGGGGCCGAAGCCTTCGATCACCAGTCCCATGTCGGCCAGCTCGTCGGCGCGGGTCAGCAGGCGTTCGACCTCGGGTTCGTCCAGTTCCACGACCTCGGGGATCAGCAAAATCTGTCCCTTCACCCCGCCTTCGGCCAGGGCCGATTTGATCTTTTCCTGGGTCAGGCGCTCGTGCGCGGCGTGCTGGTCGACGATCACCAGGCCGTCGCCCGTTTGCGCGATCACATAGGTGCCATGGACCTGCGCCCGGGCAACACCCAGGGGGTAGTCGTCCACCGTCGGCTGGCCCTGCGCCGCCCCGGCAGGAACGATGCCGTCCATGGGGTCGGCGGCCATCGGGGCCTGGGGCGCGCGATCCAGATCGGGCAGGGGGGCGTAAAGGTCCGACAGGCCCGCGGGCGATACATGGCCCGGTCCCTGTTGCGGGGCATAGCCATAGCCGCCCCCGCCGCCCCGCCCGAACGGCAGGGCGCCGCCCGGTGCCGATGCGGGCCGGAACGCGCCCAGGGCCGCCCCGGCCACGGTGGTCGAGGCGCGATGCCCGGCCTCGGCCAGGGCGTGTTTCAGGGCGCTGACGATCAGCCCCCGGACCACGCCTGCATCGCGGAATCGGACCTCGGTCTTGGCGGGATGGACGTTGACGTCCACGGAATCGGTCGGAACGTCCAGGAACAGGGCCAGTAACGGGTGCCGGTCCGAGGCCAGGAATTCGCGGTAGGCCCCGCGCACCGCCCCAAGCAGCAAGCGGTCGCGGACCGGCCTGCCGTTGACGAACAGGAATTGCAGCGCCGCGTTGCCTCGGTTCAGGGTCGGGACCCCGGCATGACCAGTCAGGCGGATTCCCTCACGCTCGGCATTGATGGTCATGGCATTGTCGGCGAACTGGCGGCCCATGATTCCGGACAGGCGTTCCAGCCGCGCCGCCGACCAATCTTCGCCCAGGCGCGGCGACACCGCGTTCAGGCGGATCAGGTCACGCGCCCCGTCGGACAGGGTGAAGCCGATTTCCGGATGGGCCATGGCCAGCCGGTTGAGGGTTTCGACCACGTGGTTCTGTTCCGTGCGGGCGGCCTTCATGAATTTGAGCCGCGCCGGGGTGGCGTAGAACAAGTCCCGAACCTCGACCCGCGTGCCGGGCGGGTGGGCGGCCGGCTGGCTGCTGACGCGGCGTCCACCCTCGACCGCCACGGCCCAGGCCTGATCGGCCCCCGCCGGGCGCGAGGTGATGGTCAGGCGCGCCACGGCGGCCATCGAGGGCAAGGCCTCGCCCCTGAAACCCAGGGTCGAGATCGCCATCAGATCGTCGTCCGGCAGTTTCGACGTCGCGTGGCGTTCCAGGGCCAGGTCGATTTCTTCGGGTGTCATGCCGCGCCCGTCGTCGGTCACGGTGATCGCCGTCTGCCCGCCGTCGCGGATCACCACGTCGATACGTTTGGCCCCGGCGTCGATGGCATTTTCGACCAATTCCTTCACGGCGGACGCGGGCCGCTCCACCACTTCGCCGGCGGCGATGCGGTTGACCAGGGTTTCCGGCAGGCGGCGAATGACCGGCATGGCGTTCATGCCTCGCCTCCGCCATCCCGAACGTCCCGAATGCGGTTGATCAGAGCGCGGGTCGATGCATCCAGGTTTGCGGGCTCGGTGCCGCCCGATAGGGCTTCGGCCAAGGGGGCCGCCAGTTCCTTGCCCAACTCGACCCCGAATTGGTCAAAGGAATTGACGTTCCAGATCACGCCTTGAACGAAGGTCTTGTGCTCGTATAACGCCAGTAGCATCCCCAATCCGCGCGGGTCCAATTGGTCGAGCAGGATCGTCGTGGTTGGTCGGTTGCCGGGAAAAACCTTATGGGGCGGCAGGCCCGGCGCTGTGGCGCGGCCCAGGGCCAGGGCGGCGGGCTGGGCCAGGAAGTTGGCCAGCAGCTTGTCGCGATGGCCGCCTTCGGCATCGTTACCTTTGACGGCGGCAATGAAATCGCCGCTGACCAAATCCGTGCCCTGATGCAGCAATTGATAGAAGGCATGCTGCCCGTTTGTTCCTGCCTGTCCCATGATGACGGGGGCGGTGGCGCAGTCGACGAGTGAGCCGTCACGCGTCACGGACTTGCCGTTGCTTTCCATTTCCAACTGCTGAAGAAAGATCGGCAGGTCTTCCAGCAATTGATCGTAGGGCAACACCGCATGGGCGGCGGCCCCTTCGAAATTGCGGTTCCAGATGCCGATCAGGGCCAGCAGGATCGGCAGGTTGCGCTCCGGCGGGGTTTCCAGGAAATGGCGGTCGACTTCCCGCGCCCCGCCGAGAAAGGCGCGGAAGGCATCCATGCCCAGGCTCAGGACGACCGGCAGGCCGATCGCCGACCACACGGAAAAGCGCCCGCCGACCCAGTCCCAGAAACCGAACAGGGCGTCTTCCCGAATGCCGAATTCGACCGCGCTCGGAACGTTCGTGGTCACGGCGCAGAAATGATCGGCCACCGCGTCCGGGCCCAGGGCCAGGGACAGCCAACGTTTGGCCGATGCCGCGTTGGTCATGGTTTCCTGGGTGGTGAAGGTCTTGGACGAGATGACGAACAGCGTTGCTGCGGGATCGCAGGTCGCCAGGGTTTCCGTCAGGTCGGTGACGTCGACGTTCGAAACGAAATGAGCTTTCAATCCGCCGGGCCGGGCGTAACCCGCCAGGGCGCGGCAGGCCAGACGCGGCCCCTGGTCGGAGCCGCCGATGCCGATGTTGACCACGTCGGTGAAGACTTTCCCGGTCGCGCCCGTGCGGCGGCCAGACGCGATTTCGGCGGCGAAGGCATCCATGCGGTCGAGTACGGCTTGAACGTCGCCGTGGACGGCCTTGCCGCCCGTGGCGAAGCCGTCTTCGGCGCGTGCGCGTAGCGCCATATGCAGGGCGGCGCGGCCTTCGGTCTTGTTGACGATCTCGCCCGCGGCCATCGCCGCGCGCTGACCCGCGACGTCGCGCTCTTGGGCCAAGTCGAGCAGCAGCCCGAGTGTTTCCGGCGTGATCCGGTTTTTGGACAGGTCCAGGACCAGTCCGTTCAAGGTAAATGTCAGGAATGCGGTGCGGTCGCCATCGCCCAGAAGGTCACGCAAATGAACCGGCCCTGCCGCCCGGTGGTGGTCGGCAAGCGCCTGCCAGGCCGGTGAGCGGGTGGAGGACGGCATGAAGCTCTCGATGTCTCCGAAGGGCGATGACGCGGATGGACGGGAAAAGACTAGCATCCCCGGTCCGCCGCCGCCAACGGCGGGCTTGGCCGGGCCCTATTGGGTCGGCGTCACGTCCTTGGGCTGGCCGACGACGACGATGGTCAGACGCTTCGGATGCAAGAGTTTCCGGGCCACGCGGCGGATATCGTCGGCGCTGACGGCCTCGATATAGCTATTGCGCTTATCCAGATAATCCATGCCCAGGTCTTCCAACTGCATGCCGACCAGCATGCTGGCGATTCGTTCCGTCGCGGTGAAACGCAGGGGGAACGAGCCGGTCAGGTATTGTTTGGCGGCTTCCAATTCGTCGTCGGTTACGCCGTCCTTGGCCATCTTGGCCCATTCGTCGCGGACCACGGCCAGGGTTTCGGCGACCCGGGCATTGGCCGTGCCGGCCCCACCCAGATAGATCGCCGATCGGTCCAGGGGATGCAGGTAGCTATAGACGGAATAGGCCAGCCCGCGCTTTTCGCGGACCTCGGTGTACAGGTGCGAGGTGAACCCCCCGCCGCCCAGGATATGGTTCATCACATAGGCGGCATAGAAATCCGGGTCATGGCGCATGATGCCGGTATCGGCGAACAGGATGCTGCTCTGCTTGACCGGCTTGTCGATCACGATGGTGCGGCCGTCGGCCTTCGGCGTGGCCTCGGGGATCTGCCAGGGCGAGGCCTTGGCCGGTAGCGTGCCGAAGGTCTTGTCCAGCAGGGGCGCGAGCTGTTCCGGCGTGATGTCGCCGACGATTCCGATCACCAGATTGTCGCGGGCAAGCCGCTGGTCAGCGAACTGTTTGAGGTCTTCCGCCGAAATCTTGGCGACGGTTTCCAGCGTGCCGTCCGTCGGCCGTCCGTAGGGATGATCGGGGTAGAGCGTCGCCATCAGGGTCTTGCCGGCGATGGCGTCGGCCTGTTCCTGATCACGGCGCAGGCCGGCCAAAAGCTGCGAGCGCAGGCGTTCGACCGGCTCGGCATCGAAGCGCGGCTTGGTCATGGCCTTGCGCAACAGGTCGAAGGCGAGGTCCCGGTATTCGGTCAGGACCTGAAGCCGCGCGCCGAAGCTGTCACGCGCGGAATCGAACCGCAGGGTGATCGAATTGTCTTCCAGGGTTTGCTGAAAGGTCTTGCTGTCCAGGTCGTCGGCGCCTTCGTCGAGCAGGGTCGAGGCCATATTAGCCAGCCCTTCCTTGCCCTTGGGGTCGAGGGCGCTGCCGCCGCGCCAAGCGATGCGCATGGAAATGATCGGGTTCAGGTGATCCTGAACCAGCCAGGCCTCGATCCCGCCGGGGCTGACCACGCGTTCGATCTCGGTCGCCTGGACCGGGCGGACCGTAAGAACCAGGATGAAGGCAAAGGCGACGGTCGTGGCGGCGGAAACCGCGGCGGCGCGCAGGCGATGCGGCAGACGATGCGGCAAACGGCGGATCATTCCCGGTTCTCCTTGTCTTCAAGCAGGAAAGCCGTGACCGAGCGCTTCTTGTGGAACACGAATTTGGCGGCGGCCTGAATCTGTTCGCGGGTTACCTGGGCGATGCGCTCGGGCCAGGCTTCGACGTCTTCGACCTTTTGTCCGACGGCCAGTGCGGCCCCCAGCGCGCGGGCCCCGGCAGTGAACGAATCACGGGCGAACACGGCGCTGGCGGTCAGGCGCTTCTTGGCGCGGGCCAACTCGTCCTCGGTCACGCCTTCGGCGATCACGCGATTGATTTCGGCGTCCACGGCGGCTTCGACCGTGGGCAGGCTGACGCCCGGCCGGGGGCTTGCGTAGAACAGAAAGGCGCTGGGCCCCAGCGCATCGGAGTCGTAATGGCTGCCTGCGCTGACGGCCAGACGGTCGTCGATCACCAGCTTGCGATACAGGCGCGACGTCCCGCCGCCGCCCAGGATTTCGGTCAGCAGTTGCAGGGCATAGGCGTGCTCTGTCTCGCCATACAGATAGCTGGGGGCAAGGTACGAGCGCTGCCACGACGGCTGGCGCACCTGCGGGTGCTTCATGGTGACGATGCGGGCCGCTTCCTGCGGCGGCTCGTCCGGGCGGGCGCGTTTGATCTGCGCCGCCGCCGGGATCACGCCGTAATATTTTTCCGCCAGCGGCTTCAGTTCCTGGGCGGTGATGTCCCCGGCGACGACCAGAATGGCGTTGTTGGGGGCGTACCAGCGCTTATAGAAATCGATGATGTTCTTGCGCGACATGGCGACGATCTCGTTGTCGTAGCCGATGATCGGGCGGCGGTAGGGATAGTTGCGGTAGAGCGCTTCCGACACATGCTCGCCCAGGATCGCCGCCGGATTGTTGTCGGTGCGCATGCGCCGCTCCTCGCGCACCACCTGGCGTTCCGGCTCGATGATTTTATCGGTCAGGGTCAGGTGGGTCATGCGGTCGGCTTCCATTTCCATGACCGCTTCCAGATGCTTGCGGGCGATGGTCTGGTGGTATGCCGTGTAATCGTAGGAGGTGAAGGCGTTCTCCTGACCGCCGTAGCGTGACACCAGCTTGGAAAATTCACCCGGCTTGCGTTTCTTCGTCCCCTTGAACATCAGGTGTTCCAGGAAATGCGCGATCCCGGAATAGCCCGATTGTTCATCGGCCGAGCCGACCTTGTACCAAACCATATGGGTCACGACCGGAGCCCGATGGTTTGAGATCACCACCACCTGCATGCCGTTCTTCAGGGGGAAGGTCTCGGGACTGAACACCTTGGCCCGTGCCGTCGGCGCGGCCAACAACACGATGAATGCCGCGACGGCGGCAATGGCGGACAGATTGCGGAGAGAGCGGGCGGCGAAAAGCATGCGCATGTCGACTATCGAGCCTATGGCGGGTTTAAGGGCGGTCGGCGGGCGAAATCATGTCCCGGACAGATAGGGTGCCGGGGGTATTGCGACAATGCATTGTGGGGGAAAACACGGCCATTTCAAGGCAGGCCGTTCGCCGCAGGGAAAGAGAACCAGGGCTAGAAGCCGAGGATACCCTTCTTGCGGGTCTCGCGCTTGATCTCGGGCGTCTTGCCTTCGTTGATCGGCTTGCCCAGGGCCTGCGTTTCCAGCAGGCGGCGCTGCTCGGCTGCCGGGTCGACGACCGTGCCCGGATAGGCCGCATCGTCCACCCAGAAGATCAGCTTGTCGATCAGGCGGCGGTCCTCTTCGGACAGGGCCAGGGTTTCCTCGTCGACGATCTTGCGGATGGCGGGGTCGGCATCGGTGGCGCCGGTCTTGTCCATCAAGGCGCTCAGGCCCGGGGTTGCGGCGACCAAGGTCTGCTGTTCGACCGGGCGGCGCAGGATCGCGGCGCGGGCCTGGTCGCGGGGGCTGTAGCTTTCCAGCTGGTCGCGGCCCGGCTCGGGCGGGCGCAGGGCGTAATCGGGCGGCAGGCTCAACGGCGGGCGTTTGTAGACGGCGAATTCGTCGGGCGCTTTCTTGCCGCCAGAGATGGCGCGCGATACGGAATCGCAGCCGCTCAGGCCGATGGCGGCCATGAGAACCAAAAGAATACCCGTCGCTTTTACAGTCTGCCGTTTCATGTCCAACGCTTCATGACGCGGTTACGGTGCGGTGCGCGTGGGGTACGTGCGAGCAGGGCTGCGTCCGGCCCCCACCGACGGCCGACAATCTACGATGATTTATCCTGGTGAAACAAGGAATCAAGGATCAAAAGCCCGGCCCCGACACAGATTGCGCTGTCAGCGACGTTAAACGCGGGCCAATGGGCCGTGCCGACATACAAATCGATGAAATCGACGACCGCGCCATGAATCAGGCGGTCGATCACGTTGCCCAACGCGCCACCCAAAATCAGCCCGATTCCCCAGCTGACGATGCGATTCGCGCCGCGAAACAACCATGCGGCCAGGATGGCGGCGACCCCGATGGCGACGGCGGACAAGATCCACGGCCCCATGTCCGATCCCGTATTGAACAGGCCGAAGCTGACGCCCCGGTTCCAGACCAAGACGATATTGGCGAAGGGTAGGGCCTCGATCACCCGGGGCGGGTTCATGACATCCGTTAGAATCCACCACTTGGTGGCCTGATCCAAGGCGATCACGATCAACGTCAGGGCCAGGCCCTGAATACGCAGCGATGTCCGGGGCTCGGCCAAGAACGATCCGCCCGTTATTCGGCGGCCAGGGGCGAATGCCGCACGGCGTCGGCGCAGCGCGCGCAGACGGTCGGATGGTCGCTATCGGCGCCGACGTCCTCCAACACCTTCCAGCAGCGTTCGCACTTGGCACCCGTGGCCAGAACCGGGACCACGGCCACGCCCGGCGCGTCCGGCGTGGTATAGGCGCCGTCCGGGGCCGGGGCGGTGGTGATTTCGCCCGACGAGGTGATGAAGATCTGCGGCAGGTCCAGGTCCTTGAGGGCCGCAGCCTGTTCGGCGGTGACATGCACGGTCACATGGGCCTGCAACGACGAACCGACGCGTTTTTCGGCGCGTTCCAGTTCCAACGCGCCGGTCACGGCGCGGCGGACCTGACGGACCGTGCGCCATTTGGCTTCCAGCGCTTCGTCATGCCAGGCGTCGGGGATGTCCGGGAACTGACGGCGATGCACGCTGTTGGCGGCGTCGGGGGCGTCCAGGCGGGCCTGCCAGGCTTCCTCGGCGGTGAAGCACAGGAACGGGGCCAGCCAGGCCGTCAGGCAGTTGAACAGTTCGTCCAGCACCGTGCGGGCGGCGCGGCGCTCGATGGAATCGGCGCGGTCGCAATACAGGGTGTCTTTACGGATGTCGAAATAGAACGCCGACAAATCGACCGCGCAGAAATTGTGCAGCTCGGTGAACACGCCGGTGAATTCATAGCTGTCGCAGGCCTTGCGCAGCATCTTGTCCAACCGCCACAGGCGGGTCAGCACCCAGCGTTCCAGTTCGGGCATTTCCGACATCTCCAGGCGTTCGCCCGGATGGAAGCCGTCCAGATTGCCCAGCAGATAGCGCAGGGTGTTGCGCAGACGGCGATAGATATCAGCGTGGAACTTGATGATCTCCGGGCCGATGCGCAGGTCTTCGGAATAGTTCGAGCCAACCACCCAAAGGCGCAGGATATCCGCGCCGTGCTGGTTGCAGACGTCCTGCGGGGCGACGATGTTGCCCAGCGACTTGGACATTTTCTGTCCGTCCTCGGCCATCACGAAGCCATGGGTCAGAACCGCGTCATAGGGTGCCCGGCCCCGCGTGCCGCAGGATTCCAGCAGCGATGAATGGAACCAACCGCGATGCTGGTCGGTGCCTTCCAGGTACAGGGCGGCGGGCCAGGTCAGGTCGTCGCGCTGTTCCAGCACGAACGAATGGGTCGATCCGGAATCGAACCACACGTCCAGAATGTCCAAAACCTGTTCGTAGTCGTCGGCCTTGTAGTCGTTGCCCAGGAAGCGTGATGCGTCGGAGGCGAACCAGGCGTCCGCGCCCTCGGCCTCGACCGCGTCGACGATCCGTGCGTTGACCGCGGGATCGCGCAGCAGCTCACCCGTTTCCTTATGCACGAACACGGCGATGGGAACACCCCAGGCGCGTTGGCGCGAGATCACCCAATCGGGCCGGTTCTGGATCATGGCATGAAGGCGCGCCTGCCCCGCATCGGGGACAAAGCGGGTCTGCCCGATCGCGCCCAACGCCACGTCGCGCAGGGTCGAACGGCTGCCCGTCGGCGCGTCGAAATCGCGGTCCATGGCGATGAACCATTGCGGCGTGTTGCGGAAAATGACCGGCTTCTTCGACCGCCAGGAATGGGGGTACTGGTGCTTCAACCGACCGCGCGCGATCAGCTTGCCGCCCTCGACCAGGGCCTTGATGACGCGGTCGTTGGCGTCGCCCTTCTTGCCGTGTTCGGTGATGACCTGCGCGCCGTCGAAGCCCGGGGCCTCGGCGGTGTAGCGGCCGTCGGCATCGACGGTATAGGGAATGTGGCTGTCGATGCCGCGCGCGGCCAGCAGCTTGCCGGCGGACATCCAGGCCTCGAAATCCTCGCGCCCGTGGCCCGGGGCGGTATGGACGAAACCGGTGCCGGTTTCTTCCGTCACGTGATCGCCGTCCAGCAACGGCACGTCGAATTCATATCCCCCGTGATCCCCATGGCCCCGGAACGGATGGGCGCAGGTCAGCCCGGCCAGGGCATCGGCGGCGACGTCGCCGCGCCGTTCGAACGCTTCGACCCGCGCCGACTTCATCACGTCGGCGGCCAGGGCGTCGGCCAGGATCAGCTTGTCGCCCGGCTTGGCCCAGTTGTCTTCGGCCGCGCCGGTTACTTCGTACAGCCCGTAGTTGATCCGCTTGGAAAAGCAGATCGCCCGGTTGCCCGGGATGGTCCAAGGGGTGGTGGTCCAGATCACGACCGATGCGTCGGCGGTCGCGGCATCGCCACCGTCGACGATCGGGAACTTGACCCAGATCGTATCAGATTCATGGTCGTGGTATTCGACCTCGGCCTCGGCCAGGGCGGTCTTTTCGACCACAGACCACATCACCGGCTTGGAGCCGCGATACAGCAGGCCGTTGTCGAGGAACTTCATCAGTTCGCGGACGATCTGCGCCTCGGCCGGGAAGCTCATGGTGGTATAGGGATCGTCCCAGTTGCCGACCACGCCCAGGCGTTTGAACTCGCCGCGCTGCACGTCGATCCAATGTTCGGCGAAATCGCGGCATTCCTGGCGGAATTCGACGATCGGCACCTCGTCCTTGTCCTGACCCTTGGCGCGGTACTGTTCTTCGATCTTCCATTCGATCGGCAGGCCGTGACAGTCCCAGCCGGGAACGTAATTGGCGTCCTTGCCCATCATCTGCTGGCCGCGCACGATCACGTCCTTGAGGATCTTGTTCAGCGCATGGCCGATGTGCAGGTGTCCGTTGGCATAGGGCGGGCCGTCGTGCAGCACGAAGGGCGGGCGGCCCTTGGCGTCCTCGCGCAACAGGTTATAGAGGCCGGCCTCTTCCCAGCGCTTGATGATCTCCGGTTCCTTGGCGGCGAGGCCCGCTTTCATGGGGAAATCGGTCCGGGGCAGGAACACCGTGGCTTTGTAATCGACGGTCATGACTCTTGTTTCGCTAAAATGTCGCGCGCTTGGGCGCTGTCCGCGGCGATTTGTGCCTTTAATTGGTCGATGCCGTCAAACTTCTTTTCCGGCCGCAGGAAGTCGACCAACTGCACGGCCAGCCGCCGTCCGTACAGATCGCCCGAAAAATCGAACAGGCAAACCTCCAGCAAATCGGCCTCTCCGGCAAAGGTCGGGCGCTTGCCCAGGTTGGCGACGCCGTCAAAGGAACGGCCGTCGTCCAGGCGGATGCGCACGGCGTATACACCCCGTGCGGGCCGCAAATAGGTGCCCAGGGCCAGATTGGCCGTGGGGAAGCCGATGGTCCGTCCGCGCTGGTCGCCGGGGATGACCCGGCCCTCGATCTCGAACGGACGGCCCAGGATCGCGGCGGCGGCACGCGGGTTTCCGGCGCGTAGCGCCTCGCGCACCCCGGTCGAGGAATAGGCCGCGTCGCCATTGTCGGCGGCGAAGGTCTGCGCCCGCACGGCGGTGAAGTCGAAGCCCAGCTTCTGGCCGTAGGAAAGCAGCATTTCGCAATTGCCGCCCCGCCCCTTGCCGAACACGAAATCGTAGCCGCAGACGACGTGCCGCGCGCCGATGCCGCCGACCAGGACCTTTTCGATGAAGTCCTCGGCGGTCAGGGACGAAAACGCCTTGTTGAACTGCTGCACGAAAATGCTGTCGACGCCCATGCCGAAAATCTGCCGGGCCTTGGCGTGGAAAGGGGTCAGGCGAAACGGCGGCGTGTCGGGCGCGAAAAAGGCGCGCGGATGCGGCTCGAACGTCAGAACGCCCCATGGGCGCTGCGTCGCATGGGCGATCGCCCCGGCCTCGCCGATCACGGCGCGGTGGCCCTGGTGCACGCCGTCGAAGTTACCGATGGCGACGACCGCGCCCCGGGCATCCGCCGGGATGGCTTGATAATGTCTAAAAACCCGCATGACGGCGGTGAAGGTGCCCCCGGGCGCGCGTCCGGTCAACCCCGGCTTGCGCGGAATTTTGGGCCGGGGGCCTTCGGCCTTACTTGTTGCGCGCCGGAACCATGATGGTGGCTTCGCCGTCCAGCACGACCTTGTCCCGCACGAGGCACTGGGTCTGAATGCGGACGAACTTCTTTTCCTCGATCTTTTCGATGATCGTGGCCCGCGCCGTGACCGTGTCGCCGGCCCGTACCGGGGCTTTGAACTTCAGGTTCTGGCCGACGTAGATGCAGCCCGGCCCAGGCATCTTGGTGCCGATCACGGTCGAGATGTAGCTTGCGGTCAGCAAGCCGTGGGCGATGCAGTCTTCGAAAACTGTTTCCGATGCAAATTCGTGGTTCAGGTGCACCGGGTTGGTGTCGCCGGACACGCCCGCAAAAATCAGAATGTCGGATTCGGTGATGGTGCGGGTGAATTCGTCGCTTTGTCCGACTTCCAGGTCTTCGAAGTAAAAACCGTGAAGTCTGTCGAGGGCACTGACGGCCTGGGTGTCCATGGGTTACGCGCTCCAATTCAACTTCGGATTGGCAAAATTTCTCGCTAGGCCACGGATTCTGCGCCGCAGCGCGAGGTATATTGCAATGCAATATATGTGCCCGCAAGTGAATGTTTCGCGGGCGCGCCTTGCGCGTGTAGCATGGGCCGAGGAACGGAGGAGCCGGTGCGGCGCGCTAAGTTATTCATGTTTTTCAATATGCTGATGCCCCTGATCGCGGCCTGGGCGATAGTTTGGTCGGGACCGGTCGCGGCCGCGGAAGGGCAGCCGTCCCTGGGCCTGCCGTTGATCTGCGACCCCGGGCGGACCTGTTGGCTTGTCAATTTGGTGGATCATGACCCCGGCCCGGGGATGCGCGATTACGCCTGTGGTGAACACGGCTACAACGGTCATACCGGCTCGGACTTCGCGATCCGCGACTATTCCAAGATGGACGACGGCGTGCCCGTGGTCGCGGCGGCGGCGGGAAAGGTCCTGCGCCTGCGCGACGGCATGCTGGACGGCGACGTGTCGAAGGTCGGCAAGGATGCGGTCGCCGGCAGAGGCTGCGGCAATTCGGTGGTGATCGGCCATGGCGACGGCTGGGAGACCTTTTATTGCCACCTGCGGCGCGGTTCGCTGACGGTCCGTCCGGGCCAACGGGTGGAAAAGGGCGACAAGTTGGGCTTCGTCGGCTCGTCGGGGTTGGCCGAGTTTCCGCATGTGCATCTGGGGGTGCGAAAGGACCGTAAGATCATCGATCCGTTCGTCGGCCTGAACCGCACGGCCCACTGCGGGCCCGGGGCGTCGCCCTTGTGGGACAGCCGCACCCTGTCGGCCCTGAAGGAACCGCTGACCGCACTGTACGATGCGGGTTTCGCGCCGGTCGAAATCGATGCCGATGCGTTGCGTCGGGGGTTCTACCGCGACACCAAATTGTCGCCGAAGGCGCCGATCTTGGCGTTTTGGATCGATGCCTATTGGGTGGAAAAAGGCGACGTGCTGACCCTGACCTTCACCGGTCCCGGCGATCGGCAGATCAGCCATAAGTCCTTTACGCTGGATAAGGGGCAGGCCCGGTACATGCGCTATGTCGGCAAGCGCAAGACCGTCGATTGGCACGCGGGCGCCTACAAAGGTGTCGCAGTGTTGGAGCGAAAGTCGAAGGGGGGCGCGACGCAGACCTTCCGCATCGAACGCAGCATGGAAATCGAATAAGGGCTGTTGCCGCCGTCAGGTCAGGGACGGGCGGCGCGAGACCAGCTTGGGCGTGGCGCGCAGGGCGCGGCGGATGCCTTGGGCGGCTTCCTCGGTCCGGGTCTGAACTTCGCGCTGGACCCGACGGGCGGCGGTTTCCGACGCCTCTGGCTGGGCCTGTGCCGGGGCCTGGGTCGCGAAGTCTTCTTCGCGGAACAGGGCCGCCGCGCGGGTTTTGTCTTCTTCCCGCTCTTCCTGGCGCTTGGCGATCAGGTTCAGGGTCCGCGTTACCAGGGGGTGGCGGTCGGGCCGCTTGCGCGACTTGAGCATGTGCTCCTTGGCGATCGCCTTCACCATGTTGACGATGGTCTGATAGCGGTGATTGGTCTCGCACCAACGGGCATAGGCCGCCACCGTCCAGGGGTTGGCGGGCAGGGGTTTGAGACCTCGCTTCTGGCACCAGTCCACGAAAAAGGACCATGCGGTGGTGTGGTTCAATCTTGCCATGGGTACTGACCGGCCGTTGTCGTTTTCACTGTCTTACGTCGCGGCGAAAACGCCGCAAATGTCCAGGCGCGGCTTGACCCGCGCCGAAATTCCACTATTCAAACCCCTAGGGAGTCAATGTCCACGTGAATTATGGAGAAAATTAGACCATGGGTGAATACCGAATTGCTGCCATTGGTGGCGATGGAATCGGGCCTGAAGTCGTCGAGGCCGGCGTCGAGGTGCTGAAAGCAGTCGCGGAACGCGACGGAGGCTTCACCCTGAATGTCGAAACCTTCCCTTGGGGCGGCGACTATTACCGCAAACATGGCGTGATGATGCCGGAAGACGGCGTCGAAACGCTGAAGCCGTTCGACGCGATTTATTTCGGCTCCGCCGGCGATGCCAATATCCCCGATCACATCACCCTGTGGGGTCTGCGCCTGAAAATCTGCCAGACCCTGGATCAATACGCCAACGTCCGCCCATCGCGCCTGCTGCCGGGGATTGAGGGCCCGCTGAAGAATGTCGGCCCCGACGACCTGGACTGGGTCATCGTGCGTGAGAATTCCGAAGGCGAATACGCCGGTGTCGGCGGCCGTGTCCATACGGGTCTGAACGAAGAAGTCGGTATGGACGTCGCCGTGTTCACCCGCGCCGGGGTCGAGCGTATTCAGCGCTTCGCCCTGGAACTGGCCCGGTCCCGCCCGCGCAAGAAGCTGACCCTGGTCACCAAGTCGAACGCCCAGCGCCACGGCATGGTTTTCTGGGACGACGTGTTCGAGGTCGTGCGCAAGGATTACCCCGACGTCGAAACCGACAAGATGCTGGTCGACGCCATGACCACGCGCATGGTGTTGAAGCCGCAGTCGCTGGACACCATCGTCGCGACCAACCTGCATGCCGACGTGCTGTCGGACCTTGCGGCGTCGTTGACCGGCTCCCTCGGCATCGCGCCGACCGCCAACCTGCGGCCAGAGCGCGATTTCCCGTCGATGTTCGAGCCGATCCACGGCTCGGCCTTCGACATCGTGGGCAAGGGCGTCGCCAACCCGATCGGCTGTTTCTGGTCGGGCGTGATGCTGCTGGAACATCTGGGCGAAGCCACGGCGGCGAAAAGCCTGATGGCGGCGATCGAACGTGTCACCGGGGCGGGCGACGTGATGTCGCCGGACCTGGGCGGCAGCGCCACCACCCGTCAGGTGACCGATGCGGTTCTGGCCGCGGTGCGGGGCGCCAATGACTGAGTTCACGGTTGAGTTCCGCCGTTCGGGCGCCACGGGCACCTGGACCGGCGAACACGAAACGATCCTCGATCTGGCGGAAAGCATGGACTTGGTCATGTGTTTCAGCTGCCGGTCCGGCATCTGCACGACCTGTCAGTGCCGTATGATCGAGGGCGAAATCGAATACACCAGCGACGGCGTTTACGAGCCGGAGGGCGAAGGAGAAATCCTGATCTGCTGTTCCGTGCCCAAGGCCAACCTGGTGCTGGATATCTGAGAATAAGGAGACGGGAAACCATGCAGCTTTCTGAAATCGCCCGCGTGCAGCAGTACCTGCGCAGCACTTTCGACAACAACCGCTTCGTCGTGAAGCCGCCCAAGAAAGAAGGCCACCCGGTCGAAGTCTATCTGGGTGAAAACTTCGTCGGCGTGATGCACCGCGACGAAGACGAAGGCGAAGTGTCCTATTCCCTGCAGATCGCGATCCTCGAAGAGGATCTGCCGCAGGACTAAGCGGCGACGTATCCCGGCCGCGTCCGATTTGATTTCGGGCGTTGGCCTGGGGCGCGGTTCGGCGTAACGTTTGGGAAACGGACCACAGCAATCGGGAGGCCTTCAGGCAATGGCGAGTGACGAACGGGATATCGGCCGCGCGCGGATGGAAATGCACGGCCTGTTGCGCGACATCAACCGCACAACGATCCATGAGCTGGTGCCCAACGTGTCGGTCAAGGAGCTGACGCCCTATTTCCAGTTGGTGGCCAAGGCGCGGGGCATGTACATCAAGCGCCTGATCGATCTGGCGCATGGCACGGAAAACCTGCCGTCCGACGAACAGGTCCGCGAATTGAACCTGCTGCGTCGCTCCTATGACGAGCTGATCCACGGCGCGCAGATGATCGAAACCGCGATCGAACGCGGCTACATCGACGTCGATAAATAATCGCTCTTAACCGCTTTGGCGGCCGGTCGGGGGGTTATCCCGCAACCGGCAGGGCCGTGCGGTACACGACCTGTTTCAGGGAAAAGCTGGATTTGATGGCGGCCACGCCCTTCATCCGCGTCAGCTTGTCCATCAGGAAACGCTCGTAGGCCGATAGGTCCGAGGTGACCACCCGCAACAGATAATCGGCGTCGCCGGTCATCAGATAGCATTCCATGACCTCGGGCCAGGATCGGATCTTAGCCTCGAATTCCTCGAGCGCCTTTTCCACCTGACGTTCCAGCGTGACGTTGATGAAGATCGACACCGGCAGGCCCACGGCCTGTTGATCGACCAGGGTGACGTAGTCGCGGATCACGCCCGCGTCCTCCAGCCGCTTGACCCGCCGCAGGCAGGGCGATGCCGACAGGCCGACTTCGTCGGCCAGGTCGACGTTGCGCATGCGGGCGTTGGTCTGAATGGCCGTCAGGATGCGGCGGTCGATGGCGTCCAGCTCGATTTCAGGCATTTTTCACCAATTCCAGTGCGAAAACGTGATCAGAATTGCGTCATTATTAATTCTGACGCCTCAGATCGCAAGTACATGCCAGTGAAATCGGTCTAGGATTGCGCCAAATAGCGCCTCGACGCGCCTTTCCGCCTTTTTCGGAGATACCAATGTCGCCCCTGGATACGCCCAACCACCTGATGATCGAGCCCAATCCCCGTTTCGCGCCCGACCGCGCCACCTTGGAAAACCTGTCGGATTTGCAGAAACGTATTCTGTGGCTGTCGACCTGGACCATCCATCACGCCAACCACATCCGCGCCAAGGGCGAGGTCAAGGTCGGCGGGCACCAGGCGTCCTGCGCGTCCTCGGCGGCGTTGATGACGGCGTTGTATTTCCATGCCCTGCGCCCGCAGGATCGGGTCGCGGTCAAGCCGCACGCCAGCCCGGTGTTCCATGCCATCCAATACCTGATGGGCAATCAGACGCGCGACAACCTGGAAAACTTCCGCGGTCTGGGCGGGGCGCAGAGCTATCCGTCGCGGACCAAGGACGCCGACGACGTCGATTTCTCGACCGGCTCGGTCGGCCTGGGCCCGGCCATGACGATGTTCGCCTCGCTGACGCAGGATTACACCCGCCGCCATTTCGACCCGATCCAGACCAAGGAGCCGGGCCGCATGATCGCCCTGGTCGGTGATGCGGAAATGGACGAAGGCAACATGTACGAAGCCATCCTGGAAGGATGGAAGCACAACCTGCGCAATTGCTGGTGGATCATCGACTACAACCGGCAAAGCCTGGACGGCGTGGTCAACGACAAGCTGTTCCGCCTGATCGACCGCCTGTTCCGCGCCGCCGGTTGGCGCGTGGTCATCATGAAGTACGGCAAGCTGATGCGCGACGCCTTCAAAAAGCCGGGCGGCAAGACGCTGAAGCGCTGGATCAACGATTGCCCGAACGACATGTACGCGGCCCTGACGTTCCAGGGCGGGGCGGCCTGGCGCGATCACCTGACCGCCGACATCGGCAACGAGCCGGGTGTGCCGGAACTGCTGGCGACCTATACCGATGACGAGCTGCAGGATCTGATGTCCAACCTGGGCGGCCACTGCCTGCAGACCATCTGCGAGGCCTTCGCCTCGGCCGATGACGACGTGCCGACCTGCTTCCTGGCCTATACCATCAAGGGCTGGGGCCTGCCGCTGGCCGGGCACAAGGACAACCACGCGGGCATCTTGACCCCCGATCAATTGAAGGGCTTCCGCCGCGATCAGGGCATTCCCGAAGGCAGCGAATGGGACCTGTTCGCGGGCATGGAAGATCGCGCCGACGCGCTGCGCGACTTCATCGCCAGGACCCCGTTCATGGCCGACGGCGGCAAACCCCGCCGCCATGCCGCCCCGACCGTGCCGGTGCCGGAAGCCCTGGCCACGGTGCCGACGGGCAAGGGCTCGACCCAGGAAGCCTTCGGCAAGATCCTGTTCGAACTGGCGGCGTCCGACCACAAGCTGGCCGACCGTATCGTCACGACCTCGCCGGACGTGACCGTGTCGACCAACCTGGGCCCCTGGGTCAACCGCCGGGGCATCTTCGCCGTCGACGAAAAAGAAGACACCTTCCGCAAGGTCAATGTGCCCTCGGTCCAGAAATGGGGCGCCAACGACGAAGGCCAGCACCTGGAACTGGGCATTGCTGAGAACAACCTGTTCCTGGCGCTGTCGGCCCTGGGCCTGAGCCACGATCTGTTCGGCGAACGCCTGTTGCCGATCGGCACGCTCTACGATCCGTTCATTCAGCGCGGCCTGGATGCGCTGAACTACGCCTGTTATCAGGACGCCCGCTTCATGGTCGTGGCCACGCCGTCGGGCGTGACCCTGGCCCCCGAAGGCGGCGCGCATCAGTCCATCGCCACGCCGATGATCGGCATGGGCCAGCCGGGCTTGGCTTATTTCGAGCCGACCTACGCGGACGAACTGCACGCCATCATGCGTTGGGGGTTCGAGCACATGCAGGCCAAGGACGGCGGCTCGCTCTACCTGCGCCTGTCGACCCGCCCGATGGAGCAGATCGAGCGCAAGATGGACGCCAAGCTGACCGAGGCGGTGATCGCCGGGGGCTATTGGCTGAAAAAGCCGGACAGCCCCGATGCGGGCGCCATCGTTTATACCGGCGTGCTGGCTCCCGAAGCCATGGCCGCCGCCGAGGCCCTGTCGAAAAAGACCCGGGGCAAGGCCGGCGGGCCGGGCGTGCTGGCCGTGACCTCACCGGATCGGCTGTATTCCGATTGGCGCAAGAACGGTGCGAAAAGCCATGCCGCCAAGCTGTTGGCCGCGATTAACCCGGGGACCAAGCTGGTCACCGCGCTGGACGGCCATCCGGCCACTCTGTCCTGGCTGGGCGGGGTCAAGGGCAACCTGGTGCAGGCCCTGGGCGTGGAAAAATTCGGCCAATGCGGCACCGTCGCCGACGTCTACCGCGAATACGGTTTGGACATCGACGCGATGATTGCCGCTTATCGCGCATAATCGGTTGTCCGATCGCGCCGGACAGTGATATGAAAGCGCCCCTGCCGGTTGCTCGTCCGAGCGACCGGCAGGTCTTTGATGATGTGCGGGCGTGGCGGAACTGGTAGACGCGCTGGATTCAAAATCCAGTTCTGGTGACAGAGTGGGAGTTCGATTCTCCCCGCCCGCACCATCCCTTCCTAAAAATCAGGCGGTTGCCCGAGCTTCCTCGACCAGGGTCAGGCGCCACATTTCGCGTTCGTACTTGGCGTAGTCGAAGCCGGTGCCCGAATGGATCGTGCAGCGGTTGTCCCAGACCACGATGTCGCCCGCCCGCCATTGCCATTTCACGGTGAATTCCGGGCCGGTCACGGTCGGCAGCATGTCGCGCCAGATCATCACGCTGTCGTCCTCGACCCCTTCCAGGTCCCACAGGTCCAAGTCATCGGGGGCGATGTCCTGGCCGATCGGCACGATGGCGCAGGTCGAGCTGTTGAGGCCGTACAGCGCCGGTCTACCTGTGACCGGGTGGTTGAGCACCAGGGGCACGCGGCGGGGCGGGTTCTCCGCGCGTTGCTCGGGCGTCAGCACCGGGTATTCGGGGGAATAGCTGTTGATCTTCTTGTCATGGTGGGCGAGCGAGCAGACCGCTTCCAGGCCGTCCAGCTTGCGCCGTTCGGCCTCGGGCAGGGCGGCATAGGCCCCCTGCATGTCGGCGAACAGCGTTTCCGAGCCTTCGGGCGGGGCCTTGCGGCAGTGAAAGACCGAGCCCACGGGCGGGCGTTCGCGGAAGGTCGAATCCGTATGCCAGACGGGACGCCGGGTTTCCGGGTTGTAGCGGATGTCGGCGTCGCTGGTCAGCTGCGGCACCTGAAGCAATTGCGCCGCCGCCTTGCCGTCCTTGTGGCGGATGTTGCCGATGCGCAGGATCGGATAGCCGGGGACGGTCTTGTCTTCGCGCGCGGCCTGGGCCTTTTGTTCGACCACGCCGAACACTTCGGACCAACGAACCAGGGCGTCCGGCGAAAGGTCGGCTAGGCGCTCGCCGCGTACGGCCAGCAGGCCGCCATGGTCCAGCCACAGGCCGCGGGCCCAGGCCTGAAAGTCCCGATCAGCCAAGTCTTCCGGCGTGACGTTCTCGATGGCGATCCCGAAATCGCCGTTCAGCGGCGCGGTGGTATGTTTCATTGGTGTTCTGCTTTCCATTAGATGTTCCCGATTAAAGGATACGTCAGCCTCGGCCAAACTCAAGACCGGAACATTGCCGTGGCGGCGCTATCGCGTTGTCAGAACGCGGGGGGGCTGATAGAAGCGGCCCACCCATTCAATGACGGAACCGGCCCGACGCCCATGCTTCGCCGCCTTTACGACCGGACCATGGCCCTTGCCGGCCATCGCCACGCCAGCCGCTGGCTGGCCCTGGTCAGTTTCATCGAAAGCTCGGTCTTTCCCATTCCGCCCGACGTGATGCTGGTGCCGATGGTTCTGGCCGACCGGACGCGGGCCTGGCGCATCGCCCTGATCTGCACCATCGCCTCGGTCCTGGGCGGCATGCTCGGCTATGCCATCGGCCTGTTCCTGTTCGACCAGATCGGTCGCCCGATGCTGGAATTCTACGGCTACGCCGCCAAGTTCGATCAGTTCCGCGAAACCTATGCGGATTGGGGCGCTTGGGCGGTGTTCATCGCCGGGGTCACGCCGTTCCCGTACAAGGTCATCACCATTCTGTCCGGCGTGGCCTCGCTGGATATCTGGGTGTTCTGCGTCGCTTCGGTGCTGGCGCGGGGGCTGCGATTTTATCTGGTGGCGGGGTTGCTGTGGTATTTCGGCGAACCGATCCGCGCCTTTATCGAACGCTACCTGGGCCTTCTGTTCACGCTGTTCTGCGTGCTGCTGATCGGCGGGTTCGTCGTTCTCAAGTTCGTGCTATAGAAGGGCCATGTTGGCCTATTTGGACGATCCCAAACTGCAAAGCTGGTATCCGGCATTTCTGGTCGCTGTCGCGGTCGGGGCCTTGGGCTTCGCCTACCATGCGCAAATCGTGCTGGGGCTGGAGCCCTGCAACCTGTGCCTCTATCAGCGGGTGCCCTATGCGGTGATCGGCTTGGCCGGGGCGGCGGCGCTGGTCCGACCAAAGGCGGGCTTGCGCCGCGCGGTGGTCTGGCTGGCGGGAGCGGCGTTCACGGTCGGGTCGGCGATCGCGGTCTACCATGTCGGTGTCGAACAGCATTGGTGGGCGTCCGCGGTTTGCGGCGGCTCGGTCGCGGCGGTCGGATCGACCACGGATCTGCTTGCGGGCCTGTCGGCGCCGCCGGAAAAATCATGCGATTCCGTGGACTGGGTCTTCCTTGGATTGTCCATGGCGACTTATAATGCGGCGTTTTCCGCCGTGATGGCGGTGCTTTGCTTGGTTGCCGCCCGGCGCATGCGGGGCGCGGCCCGAAGCGACCACGGATCGACGACCAACTGACAAGAACGGTACAGGACGCCATGGCGACCGACCCGAAGAAAACCGCCCATAAGCCCCGGCGCATGCCGGGCGACCCGTCCAAGGAAGAAATGATCGAGCGTATGTTGCGCGTCGACCACGCCGGGGAATACGGCGCGGTGCGCATCTATGCGGGCCAGATGGCCGTGCTGGGCGAACAGGCCAGCGGCGGGGCGATCAAGCACATGGCCGAACAGGAAGAGGTCCACCTCGCGACTTTTAACGAGCTGGTCGCCGACCGTCAGGTCCGCCCGACGGCGTTGTTGCCGCTGTGGCATCTGGCCGGGTTCGCCCTGGGCGCCGGGACGGCCCTGTTGGGCGAGAAAGCGGCCCATGCCTGCACCGTCGCGGTCGAAGAAGCGATCGATGAACATTACGCCGCGCAGATCCGCCGCCTCGAAGGCGAGGGCGAAGACGGCCTGCGCGATACCTTCGAGAAATTCCGCCAGGAAGAGGTCGAGCACCATGACAAGGCGTTGGAGATGGGGGCCGAGGACGCGCCCGGCTTCGATGCCTTGAAAGGGGTGATCAAGACCGGTTCGCGCCTGGCGATCTGGCTGTCGGAGCGTATCTGATCATTCTCAATGCTCGGGGCCCATCGCCCATGACCGGCGTGGGCCAGGGCCAATCAATCCCATCTCTCCCAAAAAAACAAAAGGACAGACAAGATGAAGGCAGTGGTGTTTGCGGGCGACCGCAAGATCGAAATCATGGATTTCCCCGATCCCCATCCGGGCCCGGGCGAAGTGGTGCTTCAGATGAAGGCGTCCGGCATGTGCGGCAGCGATCTGAAGTACTACCGCAATCCGGCGGGAACGCCGACGCTGGGCCTGGGCGAGCGCAAGGGCCCGATCATCGCCGGGCACGAACCCTGCGGCGTGGTCGTCGAAGTGGGTGCGGGCGTGACCGAGGCCCAGGCCAAGGTCGGCGATCGCATGATGGATCACCATTATTCGGGTTGCGGCGTGTGCGGCCATTGCCGGACCGGCTGGTCGCAGATGTGCGTCGACGGAACCATCGTCTACGGCACCACCGGCCACGGCGGGCATGCCGAATACATGAAAGTTCCGGCCCATACGCTGGTCAAGTTGCCTGACGAATTGAGCTTCAAGACCGGTGCCGCCATTTCCTGCGGTACGGGCACGGCTTACGGCGCATTGAAGCGCATGGACCTAGCCGGCGACGAGACGGTCGTGATCTTCGGCCAGGGGCCGGTCGGCCTGAGCGCCACCCAGTTGGCGAAAGCCATGGGGGCGCGGGTCATCGCGTTGGACGTGGTGCCCGAGCGGCGCAAACTGGCCGAGGATTTCGGCGCGGACTACGTCATCGATCCGATGAACAACGACGTCGTTTCGGCGATCCGCGATCTGACCGGCGGGTTCGGCGCGCATAAGTCGCTGGACTGTTCGTCCAATGCCCAGGCGCGGGCCGACGCGGTGCGTTGCCTGCGCGGTTGGGGCACGGCCTGTTTCGTCGGCGAAGGCGGCCAGGTCACCCTGGACGTGTCGCAGGACATTCTGCGCCGTCAAATCAACATCGTCGGCTCGTGGACGTTCTCCAAGAACGGCCAGGCCGATTGCGCGGCGTTCGTCGCCGAGCGGAAGATCGACGTCGATGCTCTGTTCACCGACGAATACAGCTTGGACGAAGCGTCCGAGGCGTATCAGAAGTTCGAGACCCAAACGACGGGTAAGGGTGTATTCTTGATGGATTAATCCGTCACCCCGCCCGGCCCTGGGGCCGGGCGGGGGCCGTCATGGCCACGCCGTGCATGGGGGAAGCGGTGCAACGCGTGGAGGCGTCCGATGCAGGCGCGAGAAGTTGTCAAAGACGCCGACCCCCGGGTCGGGGAGCTTCTGGAATTCTGGTACGCGGCGCGCGGGGATAACCGTTTTCCGGCGCAGAAGGACCTCGACCTGTCCTCCATTCCGCGGCTTCTTCCCAATCTTTATATTCTCGATGCCCTGCCGGGGCCGGATTTCGGTTACCGCTTCATCGGCACCAAGATCGACGAACACATGGGCGTGTCGCTGACCGGCAAGCGGTTCTCGCAAGCCCGTTCCGGCCGGATTCTGCACGAAATCACCAACTTCTTTTCGCGGATCGTGGATCGGGGTTTGTTGGGGTTGTTGGCGACCCGCCTGCCGTCCGAAAAATTCGAATGGGTGCGCTATACCCGGTTCGGCCTGCCGCTCGCCGACGACCATGAAACGGTGAACAAGATACTCGGCCTGTATCTGTTCGACCCAGTCCGCGAGGAGTTGGATCAGACACCCAACGTCGACGAAATGGACCAATCGGAATTGGGCGAAGTGGTCTATCAGTTCGGTGACCTGGACTAGGGCGGATTAGGCCTCGTCGTCACTGTCGCCGGCTTCGACCGGCCCCCGCCGCAGGGATTTGATGACGCCGTGCAGCGACCGTACCTCCTGTTCCGTCAGGCGGGCGCGCCCGAACAGATTGCGCAGATTGCGGACCATCACCGGGGCCCGCTCCGGCGGGTGCAGGAAGCCGCAGGCCTCCAATTCACGTTCCAGATGTTCGAAGAAGTAGACCAGTTCCTTGTGCTCCGCCGGGCGCGTGGTCTTGGGCATGGTCATCTCTTCGTCCGCCACGTCCAGCCCGGCCATGCGCCATTCATATCCGGCCAGGAACACCGCCTGCGCCAGATTGAGCGACGAAAACCCGGGGTTCAGCGGCGCGTTGAGAATGGCGTCGGCCAGGACCACGTCTTCGTTGCTTAGGCCCTTGGCTTCTTTGCCGAACAGAATGCCGGTGCGGGTGCCGGACTGGGTATAGGCCTCGCGAATTTCCTGGGCCGCGCGGCGCGGCGTCAGAACCCGTTTGGTCATGTCGCGCGACCGGGCCGTGGTCGCAATCACCAGGTTCAGGTCGGCGACGGCCTCGGCGGTGGTCTCATAAACGCGGGCGCCGTCGATCACCAGGTCGGCGCCCGAAGCCGCCGCCCGGGCCGGCTCGCTCGGCCAGCCGTCGCGCGGGCTGACCAGGCGCAGGTCACGCAAGCCGCAGTTGAGCATCGCACGCGCCGCCATGCCGATGTTTTGGCCCAATTGCGGTTCGACCAGAATGATGACGGGGGCGCCGGAAGCGTCGATGACATCGTCCGCGCCGCGGGTGGAATCCGTGCCTGCCATGGGCTCAGGCGGCCTTTATGCCGACGGGGGCGGTCCGGGGGTGTTTGTCCGTCATGTGGAGAACCTGTCTATCTGTCGTGCCGATAACCGGGGGCGCTCGGCAAGGGTCGGGAGAATGCCGAATACGGCGGTGATTCTCAAGGATTCCGGTCGTCGTTTAAGGGGCTCGATTGTCATCTTTTTGTAATGGTCGATTGGAAAAGCCCACAAGGGCGATTATTCTTACGAAGTACGCTAATATGCACAAAAGCGCGGTGACGCGATGCGTGCGCCGAGCGACGAAAACAACCGCCTGCTTGGGGGAGGCGGTCGGAAAGGAAACAGCGTGGTTTCGATATCCGCGAAGGCTGCGAGCGAACGTATGGCCCCCGAATTTTCGCCCGAATATGAGGACATGAAAGTCCGCGCCGCGGCGTCCAATCTCGATCCCGAGACCCTTCTGGCGACGGACTATCTGAACCATTTCAATGAAATCGTGATGCTGTTGGAAATGGTGCCCGACATGCCCGAAATCATGGAAGAGGTGAAGGCGTGGCAGCCCAAGGGCTATGTCGACCATTTCAGGGATTCCACCATCGCCGACCGTGAACTGGCGATGGAAGCCTATGACCACGTCTTGCCGATTTATCGCGAGCCGTTCGAACAAACGGTCGAGCAGTTGAACAACCTGATCGCGACCTCGGTCGGAAAGTTGGACCAATACATCGCCGCCGGCGACATGGGGATGCTGCGGGAACAGGCAACGACGATGTCCCGTATGTTGCAGCGTTTGCTGGATACGGCATCAGGGATCATCCACGGTGCGACCAACACCATGGATCAGAACGAAATCGACGCGATTATCGCCAACTAGGCTCACCGCCTAGGCGACGCAACGCATCTAACTTTCAGTGAAAATCAGGCTCCGGTCGCGGGCGGCGCTTTGGCAAAGGCGCTGGATCCGGCGCGGACCAGGTCGACGAATTTTCCGTTGCTGACCGGCGGGCTGAACAAATACCCCTGGCCGATCTGACAGCCCAAGGCATGCAGGAAGCCGACCTGGCTTTCCGTTTCGACCCCTTCGGCGATGATCCGCAGGTGCAGGTTCTGGGCCATCGAGATAATCGCCCGGGCTACGGCCGAGGCATCGCGATCATCCGGCAGGCCGGTCACGAACGAGCGGTCGACCTTCAGGTTATCCAGCGGGAAGCGGGTCAGATAACTGAGCGACGAATAGCCGGTTCCGAAATCATCCATCGAGACGTTGACGCCCATATCCTTGATGACCTTGAGAATACGGATCGTCTCTTCGGCGTTGCTGACCAGCATGCTTTCCGTCAATTCAACGTCCAGCAGATGCGGGTCCAATCCGCTTTCGTCCAGAACGTCGCGAATTTCCTGCGCCAGGTCGCCGTGAAGGAACTGCATCGCCGACAGGTTGACCGCCACATGGCAGCCCATCAGGCCATCACGTTGCCATTCGGCGGCGGTCTTGCAGGCCTCTTGCAGCACCCAACTGCCGATCGATACGATCAGACCCGTGTCTTCGGCGACGGGAATGAATTCGACCGGCGAAACCTTGCCCAAGGTCGCGTTTTCCCAGCGCAACAGGGCTTCGGCCCCGACGATGCGGCGGGTTTCCAATTCGACCTTCGGCTGATAGAGCAGCTCGAACTCGTTGTTTTCCAATGCACGGCGTAGGCCGCTTTCGATTTCGATGCGGCGGCGGGCGTCTTCCGACAGCTGTTCGGTGTAGAACTGGAAGTTGGCCCGGCCTTGCTTCTTGGCGAAGTGCGCGGCGGTATCCACATTGCGCATCAGTTCGACCAAGGACCCCGCGTTCTTCGGGTACATGACGACGCCGATGCTGCACGAAGTGAAGACTTCGCGGCCATCGACCTTGAACGGCTGCGATACGCTTTTGAGAATTTCTTCGGCGATCTTGGCAGCACGGGCTTCGTCGCTCATGCCTTCCAGGATCACTATGAATTCGTCGCCGGACAGATGCGCGACCGTGTCCTGGCCGCGGACGCAGCCGCAAACCCGCTGACCCGCCAACTGAATGATCCGGTCCCCGATCAAATGGCCAAGGGCGTCGTTGATGTTCTTGAAGTTGTCGAGGTCCAGGAACAGCACGCCGAAACCGGCGCCGGTGGTGTCGGCGCGCTCGATCGCATCTTCCAGGCGCTCGGTAAACAGGTTGCGGTTGGGCAGCCGGGTCAGCGGATCGCGGGTCGCCAGATCGCGCAGGCGCTCTTCGTTTTCCTTGCGGTCGGTGATGTCGCGCATCGCACCGATGTACAGCCGCCGCCCGGAAAAGCGCATTTCGCTGACCGCCAATTCCAGCGGAAAGACCGATCCGTTCTTGCGCCGCCCAAAAACTTCGCGCGTCACGCCGATGATACTGCGCAGCCCGGTATTGTTGTAACGGGCCAGGTAATGGTCGTGGTTTTCGGCATCTTCCTCGGCCATCAGGACCTTGATGTTCGAGCCGACAAGCTCGCCCGGCTTGTAGCCGAAAATTTCCTCGGCGGTCGGGTTCAAGGTTTCGATGATGCCGCTTTCGTCGATGGTGATGATCCCGTCGGCGACCGTATCCATGATCTTGCGCAGGTGTTCTTCACGCGTCGCCTGGGCCTTCAGGGCGCGGTTGCGTTCGGTCACGTCGCGGGCCATCAGGATGAAGGAATGTCCCGCCGCATCGTTGTCGGGCTCGTCTTCCTGCTCGTCATAGGGCAGGGCGGCAAGCTCCACATCCAGGGTCGTGCCGTCGGCCCGCAGCAGCACCATCGGCGTGCGCAGCCGTTCCTTGGTCAGGTTTTCGATCCCGCCCTTGAAGTGTTCCAGGCTGTCCTTGTGGACAAACTCGGTGAATGCCCGTCCCTTCAACTCCGCCGCCGGCCAAACCCCAAGCATGTCCGCACCCGCCGGATTGATCAGGTCGATAAGCCCGCCCCGGCAGATGGCGATCAGGTCCGGCGCCAGTTCGATCACATGGCGGAACCCTTGCTCGGTCCGTTTCATGTTTTCGAAGCGCTTGCGGTTCAACAGGTCGTTGATGAAGTCCAGCATGCGCCGGCCTTCGGTCGAGATCACTTCGACGTATTCACGGTAATGGGGGTTGCTGAGTGGGCCCAGGATTTCCTGCCCCATCATATCGGCGAAGCCGATGATGGTGTTCAGGGGCGTGCGGAGGTCGTGGCTCAGGGTTTCCAGAAGGGCTTCGTTGGCCTCTTCCGTGGCGTCGGCGGCATTATTCAGCTGCTGCCCTACTCGCCGCGTACCCGGCTTGATCTCGTAAATGTCCGCCATTGAACCAGCTTGCGTCCACCCATTGGCCAATTTTCCGCATATTTTCAGCGGGTTCTGAGCCGACTCTCCACCATGAACACCATTATAGGACCTTAAAAATGATATTCGTCAAGGTAGCCAAAAGGTAACGGTGGAATTGCTGGGGCATGAATGCAGATGCAAATGCCTTTGATCGTCTGTTCCATTGTCCGGGGGCGTGTTAGCTTCCGTCCATGCCCAGCGAAATCGTTCTGCTGACCGGAGACGTTGAAGGGCCGCATTTGGCGGCGGCGCTTTGCGTGCATAACCCGGCTCTCAGGGTCAATCATGTCACCGACGCGCAGGAATTGCGTGATGCCATCGACGTCGCGGGCGGCCCTGCCGCCAACGCGGGGCGTCGCTTGGTCGCATTCTGCACCGGGGCTGTCGTTCCCGCCGATGTTCTGGGCGCCCTGCCAGGTCCTGCCTATAACTTTCATCCCGGCGCCCCGACATTCCCCGGAAGTTGGGCCGCCGGGTTCGCGCTGTACGACGGGGCAAGCCGGTTCGGCGCCACGCTGCATGTGATGGAAGACCGGGTCGATGAAGGGGCGATCATCGACGTCGCCTGGTTCGACCTGCCGCCCGGAAACAAGATGCGATACGACGAGCTGGAGGTTTTGGCCTATCAGCGCGCGGTCGAACTGTTCCACAAATACGCCCCGCATTTGGCCGCCGATGACAGCCCCCTGCCGGTATCCGGCGAACGGTGGTCCGGGGTCAAGCGGACCAAGGCCCAGGTCGCGGCCATGCGAGAGCCGCCGCGTGACGCCTCCGAAGACGAAATCCGCCGCCGTTTTCGAGCATTCGGGATTTAGAAATCCAGGATCAGCCGCGCCGCCAAGTGGTCCCGCCGGCGCCGTCTTCCAGCACGATCCCCGCCGCTGTCAGTTCATCCCGGATCGCATCGGCGCGGGCGAAGTCCTTGTTCTTGCGGGCATCCTGCCGCTCGACGATCAAGGCGTCGATATCGCCGTCGCTTAACCCGCCATCACCCTGCGCCTGGGCCGGGGGCTGCCATTTGAACCAGGTTTCGGGGTCCTGCTGCAAAAGGCCCAGCGCGGCCCCGGCTGATTTCAACGCCGTCGCTGCCTGTACCTTGGCATCGCCTTCGGCCTTGTTGGCCGCGGCGGCGAGGCCGTGAAGCTGGCTGATCGCCAAGGGCGTGTTCAGGTCGTCGCTCAGCGCGTCGATGACGCTGTCCGGGGCGCCGTCGGTCGCCTTGGCGGTGGTGCCGCGCAGGGCAGCATAGAATCCGTCCAGTTCCGATTTCGCTTCGCGGATGCCGTCCTTGGTGAAATCCAACGGCTGGCGGTAATGGGTCTTGAGCAGCGTCAGGCGGATCGCCTCGCCGGGGAATTCCTGTAGCAGATCGTGCACGGTGTAGAAGTTGCCCAAGGATTTGGACATCTTCTCGCCCTCGGCCATGAGGTAGCCGTTATGCATCCACACGCTGGCCATGATCGGCGTGCCGTGGGCGCAGCGGCTTTGCGCGATTTCGTTTTCATGGTGGGGGAAGATCAGGTCCTGCCCGCCGCCGTGAATGTCGAAGGTCGGCCCCAGGATCTTGGCCGACATGGCCGAGCATTCGATGTGCCAGCCGGGCCGTCCACGGCCCCAGGGGCTGTCCCAGCCGGGCAGTCCGTCTTCGATCGGCGAGGGCTTCCACAGCACGAAATCGGCGGGGTCTTTCTTGTAGGGCGCGACCTCGACCCGTGCGCCCGCGATCTGCTCATCCCGGTCGCGGCGCGACAGGCGACCGTAGTCGGCCATCGCGGGCACGCTGAACAGGACATGGCCTTCGGCCTCGTAGGCATAACCCTTGTCGATCAGCGAGCCGATCATCGTCACCATCTCGGCGATGTGCTGGGTCGCGCGCGGCTCATGATCGGGCGGCAGGGTGTTCAACGCCGCCATGTCGGCGTGGAACTGCGCCGCCGTCTCGCGGGTGATGTCGTCGATGGCACGGCCCGATTCCTGGGCGCGGGCGTTGATCTTGTCGTCCACGTCGGTGATGTTGCGGACGTAAGTGACCTTTGGATAGAGCCGCCGCAACAGGCGCGACAGCACGTCGAATACGACCACGGGCCGGGCGTTGCCGATATGGGCGAAGTCGTAGACCGTGGGCCCGCAGACGTACATCCGCACGTTGGCCGGGTCCAGCGGGGCAAAGGGTTCCTTCGCCCGGGTCAGGGTGTTGTGCAGTTTCAGGTCGGTCATTGGAACTGCTTCGTAAATCCGTTGGTGATGGGATAGCGGCGGTCGCGGCCAAAGGCGCGGCCCGTGATCTTGACCCCCGGCGGGGCTTGGCGGCGTTTGTATTCGGCCCGGTCCAGAAGCACCCAGATGCGGCGCACGACTTCGGCGTCGAAGCCTTCCTTGACCGTGGCGTCGAAGCCCATTTCCTTTTCGACCAGACACATCAGGATCGCGTCCAGGTCTTCATAAGGCGGCAGGGAATCCTGGTCCTTCTGGTCGGGGCGCAACTCGGCCGAGGGCGGTTTGGTGATGATCCGCTCCGGCACGACCCGGCCCTTGGGGCCCATGAAGTCGTCGGGGCAATGCTGGTTGCGCCAATGGCACAGCTTGAACACGGTCGTCTTGTAGACGTCCTTCAGCACCGAATAGCCGCCGTTCATGTCGCCGTAGATGGTGGCGTAGCCGACGGACATTTCCGATTTGTTGCCGGTGGTCAGCAGCATATGGCCGAACTTGTTGGACACGGCCATCAGCAGCAGGCCGCGCGTGCGGGCCTGAATGTTTTCTTCGGTGATGTCGCGGTCGCGCCCGGCGAACAGCGGGGCCAGCATCTCGTCGAACGCGGTCATCGCCGGTTCGATCGGCACGCTTTCCAGCCGCGTGCCCAGCAATTCCGCCGCCTCGGTCGCGTCTTCCAGGCTGTCGGCCGAGGTATAGGGCGAGGGCATCATCACGTTCAGCACCCGGTCCGCGCCCAGGGCATCCACGGCGACGGCGGCGCTCAGCGCCGAATCAACCCCGCCGGACAGGCCCAGGACGACGCCCGGAAAGCCGTTCTTGTTCACATAGTCGCGCAGGCCCAGGACCATGGCGCGATAGATCGATTCCATGTCATCCGGTTCGGCCACGATCTCGGCCTTTTCCGGGACAAAGCCGTCGCCGCTGCGGGTCCAGCGGGTCAGGGTCACGGCTTCCTGCCAGGCAGGCAGCTTGGCGGTCAGGTTGCAGTCCCGGTCGAGCACGAACGACGCCCCGTCGAACACCAATTCGTCCTGCCCGCCGATCAGGTTGGTATAGATCAGCGGCAGGCCCGATTCCTTGACCCGCGCCACGGCGTGGAACAGGCGGTCGTTGCCTTTTGATACGTCATAGGGCGAGCCGTTGAGGACGATCAGCAACTCGGCCCCGGATTCGTCCAGGCATTCGGTCACGTCCTCGAACCACATGTCTTCGCAGACCATCACCCCCAGCTTGGCGCCCTTGAAGGCGATGGGGCCGGGCAGGGGACCCTGCGTGAACAGGCGCTTTTCATCGAACACGCCGTAGTTCGGCAATTCGTGCTTCAGGCGTACGGTCGCGACCGCGCCGCCGTCCAGCAGCAGCGCCGCGTTGTACAGCTTGCCCTTTTCCCGCCAGGGCGCCCCCAACAGCAGCGCCGGGCCGCCGTCGTCGGTCTCCCCGGCCAGAACCTCGATGGCATCCTGCAGGCGGTCCTGAAAGGTCTGCTTCAGGACCAGGTCTTCCGTCGGATAGCCGGACAGCGCCAGTTCCCCGGTCACGACGATATCCGCGCCCAGGCCCGCGGCCTCGGCACGGGCCTTGCGGATCAGGTCCATGTTGCCGGCGATGTCGCCGACGGTGGGGTTGATCTGGGCGATGGCGATGGCCAGGGAATCTGTCATGGGTGCGGTTTTCAGATGGGGTGACGAAGCGGCGCAGGGTAGGGACGGCGGCGGAGCCTGTCAACGACACCGGCGCGGCGCATCATACGCGGTCAATCGCTTTGTTCCGGGCGTTGCAACAGGAACTCGCGGCCCAGCTTGACCCTAGGTTCGCCGTCGTAGGCGATGATGTCGGCGGTGGCGTAGGTTTCGTTCCAATTGCTGGGCAGGTAGGACCCGGTGCCGACCACGTCGATGGGGGCCTCGACATCGGCCATGACCTTGCATTTCTCGACGTCGAAGCCGGATGAACAGACGATCTTGGCCTTGTCGTATCCGGCGGCGTTGAGGCGTTCGCGGAACAGGAAGATCGCCGCCGCCGAGACGCCGGTGCCGGTCAGATAGCGCAGTTCCTTTTCGTTGCGATAACGGCGCACGGCCAGCGGCACGTGGCGTTCCAGCACGGCATAGCTTTCCTGCGGGTCCAGGCCTTCCATATACCGGCCGCCATGGGTGTCCAGGCGGAACGCCAGCTTGCCTTCCGCCGCCATGTCGGGGAAGCGGTCGCAGACCAACAGAGCGTCCGTGATCTCGGCCCCGAAATAATCGGCCAGCACCGTCATCGGCTCGCCCGGAAAGGTCTCGGCATACATTTCGGCGGCGCGCAGGGTCGATCCGGCATAGCCGATCATGGCGTGGGGCATGGTGCCCATGCCGTCTTCGTTGCCGAAGTAATGGGCGGTGGCGCGGGTGGCGTTGCCGATGAAGCCGACGGCCCCGGCCTGTTCGCGGGCGGCGCGCGAGCCGACGGCGCAGGCATAGGCCATTTGGTCCGCCATTTCCGTGCCCGCGCAATGGCGCGCATCCATGGCCAGGAAGGCGACCTTGGGCAGGGTCGCGCACATCACATAGGCGTTGTTGGCGGCGACGCAGCAGGCCCCCAGCTTTTGCAGCAACAGGGTTTCCAGATCGACCAGATGGACCAGGGAGCCGGTGACGTACATCAGCGGCTCGCCCGCGCCGACCCATTGACCCTCGGCGAAATTCGGCTCGATCCGGAATTCGGTCTTTCGCGCCTGGGCGGCCTGGGTCAGCCAGTCAATCGCCAGCTTGGGCGCGAACACCACGGGGCGGCGCATGAACAGGGCATAGGTAACTTGCGTGTCGCCGAACCGGCGCACGGCTTGTTTGGTGCGAAGGAAGTAATGGTCGGCCCAATGGGCGATCTCGGTTTCGAACCGGGCGGCGGCGTCATCGCCACCGCCCGTCGAAAAGGTATCGCCGCTATTGGCGTCGTTTGTCGGATCGTCCAGATCGTCGGGTGGGCTCGCCATGGATCACTCCCCAGCTTTCCCGTCCGGTGGGCGATTACGACGTCAGCGCCGCGTGCTGCTTCAGCTTCGGCGTGCGGGCGTCTTTCAGCATTTCCGCCATCAGGAAGGCCAACTCAAGGGCCTGGCGGGCGTTCAGCCGCGGATCGCAATGGGTGTGATAGCGGCTGGCCAGATCGGAATCGCTGATCGCCTGCGCCCCACCGGTGCACTCGGTCACGTCCTGCCCGGTCATTTCCAGGTGAACGCCGCCGGCATGGGTGCCTTCGGCCTGATGGACGGCGAAGAAGTCGCGCACTTCCGACAGGATGCGGTCGAACGGGCGCGTCTTGAAGCCGTTGGAGGCCTTGACGACGTTGCCGTGCATCGGATCGGAAATCCACGCCACCTTGCGGCCTTCGGATTTGATCTTGCGGACCAGCGGCGGCAGGCCCTGGGCGATCTTGTCCGAACCCATGCGGGCGATGATCGTGATCCGGCCCGCGTCGTTGTTCGGGTTCAGGATGTCGATCAGGCGGATCATTTCGTCCGGGTCCAGGGACGGACCGGCCTTGAACGCGATCGGGTTGTTGATGCCGCGCATGAATTCGACATGGGCGCCGTCGGGCTGACGGGTGCGGTCGCCGATCCACAGCATATGGGCCGAGGTGTCGTACCAGTCGCCGGTTGTGGAATCGATCCGGGTCATGGCCTGCTCGTACCACAGCAACAGCGCTTCGTGAGACGTGTAGAAATCCGTTTCGCGAATTTGCGGCGTGGTTTCCGACGTCAAGCCGCAGGCGGCCATGAACGCCAGGGTTTCGTCCAGGCGGTTGGCCATGTCGGCGTATTTCTCGCCTTCGGCAGAGTCCGCGACGAAGCCCAACGTCCACTGATGAACCTTGTGCAGGTCGGCGTAACCGCCCTGGGCGAAGGCGCGCAGCAGGTTCAGGGTCGACGCCGACTGGTTGTAGACGCGCATCAGGCGTTCCGGATCGGGGATGCGGGCATCCTCGGTGAACTCCATGCCGTTGACCATGTCTCCCCGGTAGGACGGCAGTTCGACGCCGTCGATGGTTTCCGTCGGGGCCGAACGCGGCTTGGCGAACTGACCGGCCATGCGGCCGACCTTGATCACCGGCAGGGCCGCGCCAAAGGTCAGGACGACAGCCATCTGCAACAGCACACGGAAGGTGTCGCGGATGTTGTCCGGGTGGAATTCGGCAAAGCTTTCGGCGCAATCGCCGCCTTGCAGCAGGAAGGCTTCGCCTTCGGCAACCTGGGCCAGCGACTTCTTCAGCGAGCGCGCTTCGCCGGCGAAAACCAACGGCGGGCTGCGGCGCAGCTGCGTTTCAACGGATTCCAGGACCTTCTGATCCGGGTAGTCCGGAACTTGAAGAATCGGCTTGCCGCGCCAGGAATCGGGCGTCCATTTGATCGCCATGTGGCACCTCATCAAAGGCTTAAAATGTTAATTTCCCAGGGTCTGTAACGACCCGATATAAGGGGCATCGTCGCGGATTTCCAGTTAAACCGGCGTTAAAACGGCGTTTTCAGCGAATTCATCGTGTCAGGTGCTTGCGGCGGTGACGGTCTTGTGAACGTTCGTGTCCCGCGATCGGGTCGCGAATGGCGTAAATACAGGGCGGCGGTATCCGCCGATGTCACCAAAAACGCGCGAGCCGACCATGATCCGTATTTCGCTGTTTGTATTGTTTATTCTGGCCGCGCCTGCTTACGCTGGCGGCCCCAAGGCGGACTTGTGGGCGCGCTGGCAGGCCCATGATTCCGCGTCTGTCATACGGGTCGACCACGCACCCTGGGCACGGTTCTTGAGCCGTTATCTGACCGTTGCCCCGCAGCAGGCCAATCGCGTCGATTATGCCGCTGTCCGTTCGGCGGATCGCGCGAAC
>CAXGUG010000023.1:0-41012 GCA_964012715.1 uncultured Rhodospirillaceae bacterium
CATGGAAGCCGTGGCCGAAGCCTTCGACGGCGCCGGGTTCGATTTCAAACTGGCGACCGACATCACCCGCGCCATCTGGGAAAAATTCATCTTCCTGTCTTCGCTCAGCGGCATGACCGCCCTGTGCCGCCAGCCGGTCGGCCCGATCCGGGAAAACCCGGATTCCCGCGCCATGTTCGAAGCGGCGATCCACGAAACCGCCGCCGTCGGCCGCGCCGAAGGCGTCGACCTGCCGGACCATACGGAATCCAAGACCATCGGCTTCCTGGACAACCTGCCGCCGGTCATGAAGGCCTCGATGCTGCACGACCTTGAAGGTGGCCGCCGTCTGGAACTGCCGTGGTTGAGCGGCGAAGTCGTTCGCCTGGGCAAGAAGCACGGCATCCCCACCCCGGTTCATTCGGCGGTCTTGGGCGCGCTGACGTTCTACGTCGAAGGGGCCGCCTGACGCGGCCTATCCGCCACGCGCGGTCGGTTGACTTGCCGCCGCGCGTGGTCGCAAACTTTACATCAGGGGTTTCGAATACCCACCTTGGGAGGAAATGACATGTCCCTGCAATCGTCGGCCCTGTGGCCCTTTGCTGAATACACCGCCAACCTGAAACCGGAAGACCTGCCGGAAGACGCCCTGCACGCGGCCAAGCGCTGCCTGTTGGATTGGTTCGCCGCCGCCCTGCCGGGCACAGTGATCGAGCCGGCGACCCTGCTGACCAAGGCCTATAGCGATTGCCTCGGGCGCGGCGGTGCGCGGCTTTATCCGCACGGACAGGAAACCGATGCCCGCACGGCAGCCTTCATCAATGGCGCCGCCTCGCACACCGTCGAATTCGACGATATCTATCGCAACGCCCTGTACCACCCGGGTGTGCCCGTGATCTCCGCCGCGCTGGCCATGGCCCAGGCGCGGGGCGTCAGCGGCGCGCGCCTGCTGACCGGCATCGTCGCCGGCTATGAAGTGTCCAACCGCCTGGGCGCTGCCGCCAACCCGGCCCATTACGAGTTCTGGCACACCACCGGCACCATCGGCTCCCTGGGCGCCGCCGCCGCCGCCGCCAATATCCTGGGCCTTAACGCCGAACAGTCGCTGCACGCCCTGGCCAACGCCACGACGCTGGCGGCAGGTCTGCAACAAGCCTTCCGCGCCGACGCCATGGCCAAACCGCTGCACGGCGCCCATGCCGCCGAACGCGGCGTGACCGTCGCCCTGGCCGCCGAACAGGGCGTGACCGGCGCGCCGGACATCCTGGAAGGCGCGCGCGGCTTCGGCAACGCCATGTGCCTGAACGGCCTGGCCGACAAGCAACCCGATTGGGCCAAGGCCGCCGAGACGCTGGGTAAGGACTTCCTGATCAAGCAGACCACGACCAAGAACCATGCCGCCTGCGGCCATACCCACGCGGCCATCGACGCCGTGCAGTTGCTGATGCGCGAAAACAATCTGACGCCCGCCGACATCAAGGAAATCCGCGTCGGCAGCTATCAGAAGGCCGAGGAAATTTGCGGCAACACCAATCCGCAGTCGGCGTTCGAAGCCAAATTCTCGCTGGTCTATTGCTGCGCCGCAGCCGTGTTGTGGGGCAGCGTCCGCATGGCGGCCTTTACCCCCGACCGCCTGCAGGACCCGGCGGTGCGCGAGATGATGACCCGCATCGACCTCAAGACCGACCCGGAATGCCAAGGCAACTTCCCGGGCCTGCGCTCGGCCAAGGTCGAGATCGAAACGACCGACGGGCGTGTGGTTAACCACTATGCCCCGACCCGCAAGGGCGACCCGGATGCCCCGCTGAGCGATGCCGAACTGGAAGACAAGTATCGCGAATTGGCGACCGGCGTGCTGGGTGCGAGCGAAGCCGAAAGCCTGCTTGCCGCCATTTGGGCCGTCGACGGTATAGGCAACTCTCGCGACCTGATGGCCGCACCCGCGCAAGCGGCGCAGTAACGCGCCGCACAGCAGGGCCGGTCAACGATGTCCGCCGCCAACACGCCACGGCTTGGCTTCATCGGTTACGGTGAAGCCGGCCCCTTGATCGCCAACGGCCTGCTGGCGGCGGGATTGCCTGCACCGATCTTCGCCCGCGACATTCGCGAGCGGCCGCACCCGGACGGCGTCGTCATGACTGGATCGATCGCGGAGTTGGTTGAACGATGCGATTTCGTGCTGTCGACCGTGACGGCGTCCGAAGCGATCGAGGTCGCACAGGAAGCCGCGCCGAACCTGCGCCCCGGTCAGGTCTATATGGACCTCAATTCGACTTCGCCGATGATCAAACAGCAACTGGCCGAGATCATTCACGGCGCGGGCGGGCGGTTCGTCGAAGTCGCCGTGATGGACGGCGTTCCGGGCCGCAACGAAAAGGTCCCGATGCTATTGGTCGGCGACGCGGCGAACGACGTGATCGAAGCCCTCTCCCCATACGGCGTCAACATGCGGGAATTCGGCACCGAATACGGCCGCGCCGCCGCGACCAAGATGTTCCGCTCGGTCATGGTCAAGGGTATGGAAGCCTTGCTGCAGGAATGCGTGCTGGGGGCGGAAACCTATGGCGTCGCCGACGAGGTCTTCGCCTCGTTGAACCGCAGCTATGCCGGAAAGGGGTTCGACGAACTGGCCCACTTCCTGATCGGCCGCACGGCGATCCACGGGGCGCGTCGCGGCCACGAATTGGAAGAAGCCGCCGACACGCTCCGCGCCCTCGGCTACGATCCGTTCATGTGTGACGGCGGGGCCGAGCGCTTGAAGTGGCTGGCCAGCTACGGCTTCAAGGAAACCTACGGCGACACCGCGCCCGAGGACTACCGCGAAGTTTTCGTCGAGCTACAGCGGCGTCGGGAGCAGGACTGACCCGCCCCCGTTACCTGTCAGCCGACCGGCTGCGGGACCGGAATGCCGTATTTCTCCAGGCAGGGCCGCACGAGCCCCATGATCTCCGGATGCAGGGCGACGCCCTCGGCGCTTTGACGCGCCATCGCTTCCGCCGCCCGGTCCCCGGGCACGCGCACGGGCTTTGCCGGATCGCGCGGCGTCGCCGCCCGGCACAGCTCGGCCAAGGTCCCGGTTTCCCGCATGAAGGCATCGGCCCCACCGAACCCGTTGGGATCGATCAGTTGAAGGAAGACCGTATTACCGGCGGGCGGCTTTTCGCTCGACCGGCCCATGCCGCACAGGCCCGAGGTCAGCGCCTCGACCAGCAGGCTCAGGGCAAAGCCCTTGTGGCCACCCCAATCGCCGCCGGCGGGCTGAATGGCGCCCTTGGGCGAGCCGCGAAACACAGCGGGATCGTCGCTTGCCTGACCGTCCGGGCCAACCAAGGCCGGAAATGGCAAGCGAGTGCCCTGGCGCTCGGCGCGCTCGATCGAGCGATTGGTCACGGCGGCGGCGCTGGTATCGATCAGGATCGGATGATCGGTGCCCGGCATGCCGATGGCGAAGGGGTTAGTTCCCATCACCGGCGAAGCACCGCCGAACGGCGCGACCGCTGCATTGCCTGGGGCCGAGGCCGCGACAATGGTGAAACGCCCCTGCATCGCCCCCCGCCGGGCATAGGTCGCCAAGCAGGAGATGTTGGCCGTGTTGCGGATCGCCAACCCAACCATGGGCGAACTGGCCGAACGGGCCATCGCCATTTCGAGCGCGCGAACCATGACCCACTGCCCCGGCAACCCCTTGCCGTCCAGAACCAGGGTCGAGCCGTGATCGGCGATAATTTCCGGCTCGCCCTCGGTCGTGGTCTTGCCCGCCTCCATGGCCGACAGATAGGCCGGAACGAACTGCAGGCCGTGGGTCGAATAGCCCAATAGATCGGCCTCGACCAAGATCTCCGCCATGGCGGTGGCGATGGGGGCGGCAGCGCCGGCATTTTCAAACAGGTTCATGGTGGCTTGGATTAAATCCTCGGCCCTATATTTCTGGCCCATCGGCAATCTGCTTTTTCCTATGTTGGGTGGGGGACAAGAAGGTATCTTGATCATACTCTATCTTGGATAGAATTTGAGACCTGAAACATATAGCCAATCAAACACAATACAAAATTTAATATAGATATATAATTGAGATAAAATTGTGAAATTTAATTCACTAGAATTCATATTTTTATTTTTACCAATTACGGTAATTGTTTTTTACTCCCTAGAGAAAACAAATAATAAAAAAATCTTATTGTCATGGCTGGTCGGCGCATCGTTGTTTTTCTACGGCTATTGGAATCCGGCTTACCTACTACTCATCTGCACTTCCATTGCCATTAATTTCTTCATTGGGCGTCAAATTTCCAGAAGCCGGGGCAAGGCAAAGCGGCGCCTTCTGCTTTCTCTCGGCATATCGTTCAATCTCGCCCTGCTCGGCTATTTCAAGTACGCCAATTTTTTCGTCGGCACCGTTTCCGGCATATCGGGCGCCGACCTTCAACTCGCAACGATCGCACTTCCCCTTGCCATCTCGTTCTTTACGTTTCAGCAGATTGCCTTCCTGGCCGACGCCAGCCGTCACGACGCCAAAGAGTACGATTTCCTGAACTACTGCTTGTTCGTGACGTTTTTTCCGCAACTGATCGCTGGCCCGATTGTGCATCACCGCGAAATGATGCCTCAGTTCGAAGATAAGGCGCGGCTGAATATCCGAACTGCGGATGTCGCCGTCGGGCTCACAATTTTCATCATCGGGTTGGCCAAGAAAACGCTCATCGCCGATAGCCTCGCCGTCTATGCGGACCCTGTGTTTGCCGCCGCTGAAAACGGCGGGCACGTCAGCATGGTCGAAGCCTGGGGGGGCGTTTTGTCCTATACGTTCCAAATATACTTCGATTTCTCGGGGTACTCAGATATGGCGATCGGATTGGCGAAGATATTCGGGATCAATCTGCCTTTGAATTTCTTTTCTCCGTACCGTTCGCGTGACATAGGCGAATTTTGGAGACGCTGGCACATCACCTTGGGGCGGTTTCTGAAGGAATATCTGTACATACCGCTCGGCGGAAATCGCCATGGCTTGGCCCGAACCGCATTCAGTCTGTCGGCAACCATGTTGTTGGGCGGATTATGGCATGGCGCGGCTTGGACGTTCGTCATCTGGGGCGGATTGCACGGCGCCTATTTGCTTGCACATCGCATCTGGCGCCGGGTCGTCCCTCAAAGCCAAAGCACCGGTCGCCTCATATTCGGCTGGGCACTCACATTCCTATGCGTCTCTGTGGCATGGGTCTTTTTTCGCGCCGACAGCATCGACGGCGCGCGATTACTTTTGCAATCGATGGCCGGAATGCATGGGGTCGTCTTGCCAGAGACCTACATGCGATTTGTTACACCGTTCATCGAGCTATTCGACCGCTTGGGGCTTCAGTGGGGAACCCTGCCCCTATACGGCGGGCGCGATCAACTCGCACTTCTCGCCATGGCCGCCGTCATCGCGTTCTTCCTTCCCAACACCTTCCAGATCATGACCCCACAGGCGACGGACGCCCCCATTCGCGCCGGCATCAGGGCCGTCGCGGCAGCGGCGAAGCTCAGTTGGCAACCGCGGCTGGCCACGGCGATACTCGTTGGTTGTCTGGGGGCGTTTGCAGTTGCCGCCATATCGCGCACAAGCCCCTTCATTTATTTCAACTTCTAAGCCACCGGCATGACCGACCAATCAGCTGACGATCTCGCATCCAAGACCTACAGAACCTACTTGTATGGTCTTGCCGCCGGTTTTTTCTTTTTCATGGCTTCGGTCGTGACGATCAATCTCGCCTATGATCCAGCCAATCTTTTGCTGGACGACCAGATCAAAGCCGTCGCGAAACTGATGGAGGAAGGAAATTACGTTTCCGGCATTTCCAACCTGGACATGCTCGCTTTGCAATCGGAACGCATATCCCTGCTTCGCCGCCCCCCCGATACCGTTGTCATGGGGTCCAGCCGAGCAATGGTGATCAGCTCCGAGATCTGGCCGGGCAATCTCAAAAACCATTGGGTTAACGGTGCTGGAATTTTTCAGTTCTGCCAAGTTGTCGAGGGCTACGCCTCGCGCTCGATCTTGCCGCGCCGCATGGTCCTGGTGATAGATCCTTGGGTGTTCAATGCCAACGGCCAATCTGCCGAAGCGACATCTCTCGATGAAGCCTGTCGGCGCTTTACCCCAGCCGGGGTCAAGGTTGTCGCTTCATCGTTGGACCGACAACAAACGGCCAAGGCGCTTGCCTTCGTATCGTTGGGTTATCTGAAAGCAAGTATAGAGCGCGCACGCCAATATGGCGTTTCGTCAATTGCCCCTTATTGGCGGCGGTTGTCAGTCGAAACCGCAGCAACCAGCGATCCGCCGCTTGTTCGCGGCGGCCTCGCCCCCGAGGGGTATCGCATTCCGCCGGAAGCAGAGCGCACGATCAGCGAAAAGAAAGTCGCCGAAGCGGCCAAAGCTTTCGGCTTGGACAACAAAGCCTACAATCTGGGGAACTTTCGTGAACTTTCCCCGGTCTACGCCCAAACCTTGCTCAATATTATCGATTACCTGCAAAACGCCGGCATCGAGGTGATCATTGGATTAGCCCCTTACCACCCTCTGGCGATAAAGAACCTTGCAGCCAACCCGGCATACGGCCCCATCATCACAAAAGCGGAAGACTTTTTGAGGAAGGAAGGCGCCGCGCGCGGCATTCAGGTGAAAGGAAGTTACCTTTCAGACATCTGCAAGGGACCGGAGTTCTTCGACCCCTTCCACCCCCGCGCATCCTGTCATCTCAGGATTTTCCGCGACGCCTCACTCAAAAACTAGACTGCCGACAGAATTTCAGGCCCCGGCTTCAATTCACCCGCCTCGATCCGTTTGATGGCGGTGACGATGCCTTCGTTGGCAGGCACGGCAATGCCGTGGTTCTTGGCCTTCAGCACGACGAAACCGTTCAGGTAATCGATCTCGGTCTTGCGGCCCTTGACCATGTCCTGGGCCATCGACGGGCGCTGCTGGTCCGAGCGCTTGGCCCGATCGTCCAACAGCTTCTTGTCGCAAGCAGCCATGGCTTCCGCATCGCCCTGCCCCGCCGCCAAGACCTGTTCCGGCGGCATGCCAAGCAGCTTTTCCAACGGATGGCCTTCGGCCTTGGCGACCGCCACGGCCTCGGAGCCGATGCGAATACCCAGATGACGGATATGGTCGTCAGTATCGCAGGCGTTCGACGCCATGCCCGACGCCGCCGAGATCGGATTGCGCATGCAGTTGACGATCAGCTTCGACCAACGCTCACCCATCAGGGTCGTCGTAACCTTGGCACTATCGACGCTGGACAGGATTTCCGCGATCTTCTCGACGCGCGGCGTGACGCTGCCGTCCAGCTCACCGGCGCGGAACACCGTGTGCTCCGTGCCACCTAGTTTAACGTTGCGGCGCACGGCACCCGGCTCCCACATGGAGACGGAAATCGCCGAGGCGATACAGCCGACCGTGCGGTCATGGCCGACCACCTTGGCGATGGTTTCCTCGTTGATGCCGTTCTGCAGGCTGACCATGAACCCGCCGTCCGCCAGATAAGGCTGCATGCGCTTGGCGGCGGCTTCGGTGTCGAACGACTTCACACAAATGAAGATGACGTCGAACGGCCCAACCTTCCCCGGCGGCGGCAGATCGCCGTCGAGGATCGCATTGCATTTGACGGTAAAGTTCTCGGGCTCGGTCAGGCCCGACAGCTTCAATCCCGGGTCGCGCATGAGATTCACATGCTCTTCCCAGGGA
This sequence comes from uncultured Rhodospirillaceae bacterium, assembly GCA_964012715.1. Taxonomy (GTDB): domain Bacteria; phylum Pseudomonadota; class Alphaproteobacteria; order Rhodospirillales; family Casp-alpha2; genus UBA1479. The sequence continues at coordinate 7,703 of CAXGUG010000023.1, forward strand.
TCGATCAGGGTAACGTCGCGCCCATCACGGGTCATGTAGCCGCCCACGTAAGCGCCGACAGCGCCGGCCCCATAGACGGCGATGCGATCCTCTCCAGCCATCGGTGCCCCCTATTCCTTGTCGAGCGCGGCCACAACGGCCTTGCCGAAGCCGTCGGTCGAATTGGTGCCGCCCAGGTCGGGTGTGTGGTTGCTGACGTCGCCCAGGGCCAGTTCGATGGCCTTGAACATCGAGGCCGAGGCCTGCGCCAGATCGTTGCGCGAAGTGCGCCGACCCAGCTCTTCCAGCATCATTGCCGTCGACAGCATCATCGCCGTCGGGTTGGCGATTCCCTTGCCCGCGATATCGGGGGCGGAGCCGTGCTGCGCCTGGGCGAAGACATGGCCCTTACCGGCGTTGATCGAACCGGCCAGACCGAGGCTGCCCGACAGTTCCGAGCACAGATCGGACAGGATGTCGCCAAATGCATTCGTCGTGCAGATGATGTCGAAGTCCTGCGGACGCTTGACCAAATGGGCCGTCGCGGCGTCGATGATCAGTTCCTCGGTCTCGACGCTGGGGAATTCCTTGGCGACGTCCATGCAGGTCCGAAGGAACAGGCCGTCGGTCATGCGCAGCACGTTGGCCTTGTGCACGAAGGTCACTTTCTTGCGCCGTTCCATGGCCATTTCAAAGGCCTGACGGGCGATCCGCTCAGACCCGTGACGGGTGATCTTACGCACGCTCAGGGCGACATCCTCGGTCGGCATGAATTCGCCGGAGCCCATGAACATGTTGCGGTCGGCATACAGGCCTTCGGTGTTTTCGCGCACGATCACCAGGTCCATCTGCTTGACCACGGAGGGCACGCCGGGCCGCGTCCGCGCCGGGCGGATGTTTGCGAACAGGTCGAACACCGCGCGGAACGACTTGGAGGGATTGACCCCGCCCTTGTCCTCGGTCGGATATTCATAGGACGACACGGGGCCCAGGATCACGCCGTCGGCGGCGTCGCAGGCGTCATAGACCCGCTGCGGGATGGTGTGGCCTTCGGCCTTCAGCGCGCGCATACCGCTGACCATGTGTTCCAGTTCGATGTTCAGGCCGTATTGCTCATCCAGCTTTTGCAGGACGGGCAGCGTCGCGGCCATGATTTCCGGCCCGATGCCGTCGTTGTCGAGGACGATGAATTTCATGTTCGGTGTTTCCTTCGGATGTTTTTTTATGGTCCGCGCCGATTACGACACGGGAAATTTACGGAACCGCGTCGTGCCGTCCCGTTCGAGCTGATTGACCAGATTGATCTCCCAGCTCAGATACTGCTTCATGGCGCCTTCCTGGGCGTCATCCAGGTCATAGGGGCGATACCACTCATCGTCGGTGGCATCCGCCATATGGGAGAAGCCTGTCTGCAGTTCCTTACGCGCGGCCTTCCAGCCGTCCGTTCCGTCGACCAGGACGACAACCCGCCGCCCCATGGCCCGAAGCTCCGGCGCGGCCAATTGCGCCATCACCCCATCAGGCGACGTCAGGACCGTGAACCGGGCGTCGGGAATTTTCTTGATCGAGTCCTTCAACCGGGCCCGCACCGCGAACCAGGCGCCCGGAATATGACCGTCGCGATAAGTCAGGCTCCCGGCCAGATCGATGACCACGCAGACCTTGTCTGCGATCATGCGCTCCAGCCCTTCCGGGGTGACCGTCTCGGCGGCGGCGGTATCCAGGCCGTAAACATGTGGATGATGCGGCCCACGGACCAACGGTTGCCCGTCGAAGGCATCCTCCAGCACATAGACCTCGGGCCAGCCCATCTGGACCAACCAGCTGGCCGTCATCGTGGCGCGCACGCCGTCGTCGTCGACCAGCACGATCCGCGCACCCAGGACGGCGACATAGCGGTCCCAGGCCTGAACCAACTGTCCGCCCGGGGCATAGCGGCTTCCGGCCAGATGGCCCGCCTCGAATTCATCCGGATTGCGAATATCCAGGACATAGGTCGTGCGGTCGCCTGCCGCCCGCCATGCCGCCAATTGGGCATGGTCACAGGACGGCACGCCGAAACGCTTGGCCACCCGCTCGGCGACGGCCCGTGCCTTGGGCTTGGCTTCCTCGGACAGGTCCGTGAACTGACGGCTCTGCCCGCGCTCCAACTGGAACCCGGCCAGATGCCAGCCCATGGTTCCGTTTTCCAGGGCCACGACCTTGTTGGGAATACCGGCGTTGATCAGCGACTGCGCGCCGATGATCGAACGCGTCCGCCCGGCGCAATTGACCACGACGGTAGTGTCCGGATCGGGCGCCAGGTCGTGCACGCGATAGGCCAGCTCCGCCCCCGGGCAATCGATGCCCGTGGGGATATTCATCTGCACGTATTCGGACATGGGCCGGGAGTCGAGAACGACCATTTTCTCGCCCCGGTCCATCATGGCCTTGACCTCTTCGGGCGGCACGCGCGGGGTGTCGTAGGCATGTTCGACGAATTCGCCGAACGCCTTTGACGGCACATTGACCCCGGAGAAAACCTCGAACCCGGCTTTCTCCCAGGCGTCGAGCCCGCCCATCAGGATGCTGACATCCGTATAGCCCCAGGAGATCAGGCGCGCTGCACCCAGTTCCACCAGGTGCGCATCCTCCTTGCCCTTCGAACACAGAACGATCGGCGTGTTCTTGCGCGGCACGAAGTCGTCGATGCGCACCTCGAGGTAACTGAGCGGCAGGTTGACGGCGAACAGCATATGGCCGTTGCCGAACACGCCCAAGTCACGCAGGTCCAGGATGGCGACCTCCGCGCCGGATAGGATCCGGTCGCGGACGTCTTCGGCCTCAAGCGGCGTGACATCGGTCATGTCAGCTCGCCTTCTTGAAGCGCTTCTTCAGGTGCTCCATCAGGCCGCCGTCGGCGACGATCTGCATCAGGTGCTCCGGCACCGTGTCGCATTTGTAGGTCTCGCCCTTGGTCAAGTTGTGGACCTCGCCTTTCTCCATATCGACGTCCAACTGATCCCCGGTCGAGATCTTATGCGTTTCCGCGCAGACCAGAGCCGGGACGGCCAGGTTGAAGCAGTTGCGATAGAAGATGCGGGCGAAGGACTTCGCCAACACGACACGGATGCCGCAGGACTGCAGGTACTGCGGCGCCCATTCACGGGAAGACCCGATGCCGAGGTTTTCCTCGGCGACGAAGATGTCCCCTTCCTTGCAGTTCGGCGCGAAGGTCGGGTCCAGGTCCTTGAGGCATTCGGTATAGGCCTCGGCCGGTTTGGCGCTGGTCAGGGCGGAAATCGGGGCCAACAGGTCGGTGTCGATATTGGCGCCGAACTTCCAAGCTTTACCTTTGTGATTCATCGTCGGTCCTCCCCTCAGAGCATGTCACGCGGATCGGCGATCTCGCCGGCCACGGCCGAGGCCGCAACGGTGAACGGAGACGCCAGATACAGCTTCGACGATTTCGGCCCGGCACGACCGACAAAGTTACGGTTGGTCGACGAGATGCCCACGGCGTTTTCGGCCAAACGGGCATCGCCCAGGCCGATGCAGCCGCCGCAACCGGACGGCAAAATCATCGCCCCGGCGTCTTCGAGGATTTTCAGCGTGCCTTCTGCGGCCGCCTGCTCGCGCATTTTGACGGTCGAGGGCGCGACCAGGAATCGGGTGCCCGAAGCCACCTTCTTGCCCTTCAGCACCTGCGCGGCCATGCGCATGTCTTCCAGCTTGGCGCCGGTGCAGGCCCCTAGATAGGCCTGGTCCAACTTGACGTTCTTGTAGGCGGTCACGTCGTCGGCGTTTTCCGGGCTGGACGGGGCCGCGACCTGCGGGGCCAGAGCCGAGCCGTCGACCGTCAGGCGCTTGGCGTAGACGGCGTCCGCATCGGACTGCCAGGCGTCGGCATTGATGCCGCTCACGCCCCACGAGGACAGAAGTTCGACCGTCTTGGCGTCGGGCGCGATGATGCCCGTCTTGGCGCCGATCTCGGCGGCCATGTTGGTCAGGGTCATGCGGTCCTGGGCGGACATGTTGGCCACGCCCTCGCCGCAGAATTCCACGACCTGATAGCCGAAGCCCATGATGCCGTGTTCGCCGCAGATTTTCAGGATCACATCCTTGCCGGCAACGCCCGGGCTCAACTCGCCGGTCACTTCCATGCGGATGTTGTCCGGAACGCGGACCCAGATATCGCCGGTCGCCATAACGCCGGTGATTTCGGTCGCGCCGACGCCGACCATGAAGGCACCGAACGCGCCCGCGGTGGTCGAGTGGCTGTCCGCGCCGACACAGAACATGCCGGGCCGAACATGCCCTTCCTGCGGCAGGACGATGTGGCAGATACCCTGATTGCGGATGAAATTCTTCACCTTGTGGCTTTCGCACCAGTCGTCGCAGATGTCCTGCACTTCCTTGGCGGCGGGGGTATCAAGGTTGACGTAGTGGTCGGAGATCACGACCAGCTTGTCCATGTCCCAGACCGGCACACCCAATTCATCGAGCTTTTTGCCCGAGGTGCGCGGTCCCGACGAATCGTGAACCATCGCCAGGTCGACCTGACAGGTTACGATGTCTCCAGGTTTAACGGTTTCCCGGCCCGACGCGCGAGCAAGGATCTTTTCACTGATGGTTTGGCCCAAGGTGGCTTCCTCCCGTTGGCGTTCTTCTATAGTCAGCGCCCCCCGTTTGAGCGCGCTGAGATCGAATTGAACGATCCGGGAGATACAGCGATGCGCGATGCGGTGTCATCGGCAGCGCCGGGAATGGCAGGACAACCGTCCGGGCCGTTCCGGGAACCGGCAGGTCTTGTTCTGGAAGTTTGTTGAGCCCCACACCCGCATTCCCACGTGCGTTTGTCGGGGTTCTTCTTCTTCAGGAAAAACCGGCTCGGCCAGAAGGGTTCAATCTGGTCTCAGTACGCTTGAGACTAGATTACCCCGTCATTGCGCAATTGTGCGAGACGATTCTTATCGTAGCCGAGCCCGCCGAGAATATCGTCGGTGTCCGCGCCCAGGGCGGAAACCGGCTTGGTCGGCGTCGGATCGGCGGAACGGACCGGCGTATCGACCATACGGATCGGGCCATGCCCTTCCAATTCAAGCTCTTGTACGATCCCCTGCTCGGCGACGAACGGGCTGTCCAGCGCCTGGGCCAGATCGTAAACAGGCGATGCGGGAACGGCGCCGGAAAAAATCTCCATCCATTCATCCGTCGTCCGTTCGCTCAAACGGTCGTCCAACAACTCCTGAACCAATTCGCGGTTGGCCAAGCGTTCCTTGAACGTGCGGAATCGCTCGTCGGTCGCCCAATCGGGCTCGCCGATGGCTTGGCACAAGGCGGGCCAGAACTTTTCCTTGTTGCACATGATATAGACCCAGCCGTCCTTGGTCCGGTACAGCTGACACGGCACCAGCGAGGCATGGCCCGAGCGCGCCGTGCGGCCCTGCACATAGCCCGAATTCAAATACCAGGTCGCGGTATAGACGTTGAGGATATGCGCCATGTGGAACAGCGACGTATCCAAGTCCCGGCCCTTGCCGGTTTCGCGTGCGCTGACGATCCCGGCCGCGACCGCGAAAGCCAACCCCAGCCCGGTCGCCAGGTCGACCACCGACAGGCCCATGCGGGTCGGCGGGCTGCCCGGCTCCCCGGTGACCGAGAAATGGCCGGCTTCGGCCTGCATCAGAAAGTCGAAACCCGGCCAGGACGCGCGCGCGCCCGTGCGCCCGTAAGCCGACAGATGGGCGCAGACGATCTTTTCGTTGGCGTCTTTCAAATGTTCATAGGTGATGCCCAGACGCTCCGCCACATCACCGCGCGAATTGCTGGCCACGGCGTCGGCGGTCTTCACCAACTCACGGAACACGGCCATGCCCTCGGGCTTCTTCAGATCGAGGGTCAGGCTCTTCTTGTTCCGGTTGAAGGAATGAAAGAACTGGCTGTCGCCGTTCTCGAAGAAATGCGGCCCCAGCGCGCGGGCGTAGTCGCCGCTGCCGGGAGCTTCGATCTTGATGACCTCGGCCCCCTGGTCAGCCAGGAATTGTGTTCCGAACGGCCCCGCGCCGTATTGTTCGACGGCGAGGATACGCACCCCATGCAAAGGCAGCATTTCAGTTCCCGCTTCAGGCCCGGTACCGCTCGGCCAACTGCCGGGCGATGATGATCCGTTGCAATTCGTTGGTGCCCTCGCCGATGCACAGCAGGGGCGCGTCGCGGAAATAGCGCTCCACGTTGTATTCCTTCGAATAGCCATAGGCCCCGTGGATGCGCAAGGCTTCGATGGCGTTTTCCAACGCGGCCTCGGTCGCGAACAGCTTGGCCATGCCCGCTTCCATGTCGCAGCGCTGGCCCCGGTCATAGGCCAGAGCGGCGCTTTCGACCAACAGCTTCGCCGCTTCGACGCGGGTCGCCATGTCGGCAAGTTTGATCTGGATCGCTTGGTGCTCGCCGATCGGCTTTCCGAAGGTCTTGCGCTCCATCGAATAGGCGACGGCATCGTTCAACGACGCGGTCGCGACGCCGACGCCACGTGCCGCGACGTTGATCCGGCCCAGCTCCAGGCCGGCCAAAATCTGCTGCAGGCCCCGGCCCTCGTCGGGGCCAATCAGGTTCATGGTCGGCACACGGGTGTTGTCGAACACGACCTCGCCGGTGTCGATGCCTTTGTAGCCGAGCTTCTGAAGCTTCGACGTGCCGTAGCCCATTTCCTTTTCGACCATGATCAGGCTCATGCCCTTATGGCGCGGCTCGGCTTCGGGGTCGGTCTTGGCCAAAACGGCCAGGAAGTTGCCCTGGACGCAGTTGGTGATCCACATCTTGTTGCCGTTCAGGACGTATTCGTTGCCGTCCTTCTTCGCCGTGGTGCGCACCGCCTGAAGGTCCGTGCCGCAATCGGGCTCGGTCAGGGCGATACCGCCGCGCATTTCGCCGGATGCCATTTTCGGCAACCACATGCGCTTCTGTTCTTCGGTGCCGAAACGTTCGACCGCCGCGGCGGCGATCAGGTGGGAATTGAAAATGCCCGACACGGACATCCAGCAAGAAGAAACCTTGGACACGATCTTGGAATAGGTCGACGCCGACAGGCCGAGCCCGCCGTATTCTTCGCCGATCGTCGCCCCCATCAGACCGAGTTCCGCCATCTTGTCGGCGATCTCGCGGGGGTATTCGTCCTTGGCTTCCAGGTCGTGGGCATAGGGGCGCACGTCCTGCTCGATGAATTTATCGACGGCATCAAGGATGATGCGTTCTTCTTCGGTGGTGCCGTCGGGATTGACCGTATCGGGAGCCATTTTCACTTAATTCCTATTTGTTACGCCGCGTTGGCTTCGCAGGCTTAGTAATTGACCTTGTCGTCGACCGCATGGCCGCGCTTGGGGATCAGGATCGTGCGCTCGAAGCTCATGATCACCGAGCCGTCCTGTTTCGTCGCCGTGGTCTTCACGGTGACGATGCCCTGGGTCGGGCGCGACTTGCTTTCGCGGATCGACAGGACCTCGCTTTCGGCATAGAGCGTGTCGCCGACGAACACCGGGTTTGGCATTTTGATGTCGGTCCAGCCCAGGTTGCCGATGGCTTTCTGGCTGATGTCGGAAACGCTCATCCCGGCAACGATCGACAGCGTCAGGCAGGAGTTGACCAACGGCTTGCCGAATTCGCTCTGCGCCGCGTATTCACGGTCGAAGTGCAGTGGGTGCTGATTCATCGTCAACAAGGTGAACCAGGTGTTGTCGCTTTCGGTGATCGAGCGGCCGGGACGGTGTTCGTAGATGTCGCCGACCTTGAAGTCTTCAAGGTAGCGGCCATAGGCCTCGCGGTAACGGTTGGGTCCGACTTCTTTTGCTTCAGCGACCATTCTTAGGCTTCTCCGTGGCTAAGGGCGAGGACCGAACGCAGGCTGTTCGCGTCTTCCAACGCCATTAGGGCGCCGGCGAACTTTTCCAATTCGGCCTCGGACAGATAGGGCGCGCACAGACCATCGAACTTGGCGCGGAATTCGCCTTCGTCCATGAAATTGTCGGGCTCGCCCTTGGGGATTTCGACGAAACGCTCATAGGTTTCGCCGGATTTCATGCGGATCGTGGCCTTGCCCGCCATGTTCACGGGGAAAGCCGCTTCAGCATCGGGATCGACGACCGTGTTGATGCGCTTGGTCAGGTCCAACGTCTGGGCGTCGGTCAGGTGGGTTTTGTAGTCATCCCAAACCATGGTGCCGGAGCGCAGCACGACCGCGGCGCAGAACGGCATCGAGAACTGGCCATCGACGATCGACTTCGGATTCTGCTTCACGGCGTCGTTGTCGCCGACGATCTTCCAACCCGTTTCCGGCACGCCGATGGTCGCGCTGGCCACGTCGTCGGCGGAGATTTTGTGCTCGGCCGACATCGCCCGCAAAGCGTCCATGGCGGCATGGGTGTAGCGGCAGCTGGGATACGGCTTCACGCCCAGTTCCATGGTCAGCCATTCGCTGGACAGGCCTTCGGTCGCCTTGGCTTCGTTGGCGTTCGGCGAATAGGCATGCAGGAATCCCCACTTACCTTCGATCGCTTCCTTCGGCCCCTTGAAACCTTCGGCGGCCATGGTCGCGCAAATCACGCCGTTCTGCGCCGCCTGTCCGACATGCGAACGCTTGGTCCAGGCGCCATCGGCCAGGAACTGCATCGAGCCAGCGGCCTGGCTCAAGGCGATACCGAGCGCGCTTTCCATGCCGTCGGCATCGAGGCCCAGGATCTTGCCCGCCGCCACGGCGGCCGCCATCACGCCGCAGGTCGCGGTCGGGTGATAGCCACGGTCGTAGTGATCTTTCGGGACCAGGGCTTCGGCCAAACGGATTTGAACTTCGTAGCCGACGACACAGGCGGTGATCACGTCCTTGCCCGAGGCATCGACCATTTCCGCCGCCGCCAGGACCGCCGGAACGATCGGGGCCGAGGAATGCAGCGAGGCTTCGGCGTGGGTGTCATCGAAATCCAGCGAGTGGGCCATCGCGCCGTTGATCAGCGCGGCACCCGACGGCGTGTAGCCACGCCCGTCGCCCAGGACCGAACACCCGGTTTTCTTTTCCGCGTCGACCAACTGGCCCAGGCGCTCGGCGGCGCGAACCAGGCTCGGCGTGCTTTCCGCGTCGTGGCGGGCGCGGACCATGATGCCCGCGGTATCCAGGATCAGCAGTTTGGTGCGTGCGGCAACGTCGGCGGGCACCTTGTCATAGGTCAGGCCGGCGGCAAATTCAGCAAGCTGGCGGGTAATGCCCGTCATCGTCCAGTTTCCTCCAATTAAATTACGCCGCAGCCTTTTGGCGGCGCGGTTCGTCATTCGATGCGCGACTACATCACAACGCATGTGATAGAACCAATAGAAATATATGCACCATTGTTCAGAATAAGCGATCAATCATCATGCTCCCTATGACCCTGAAACAATTGGAAATTTTCGTCGCCATCGCGGAACACAACGGTTTCCGCCGGGCGTCGGAAAGCCTGAACCTGAGCCAATCCGCCGTTACGGCGCATATCAAGCTGTTGGAATCCCATTTGGGCGTGCCGTTGTTCCACCGCACGACGCGAACCATCCGCCTGACCGAAGCGGGGGAAAACCTGTATCACCGGGCCGGCCGCATCCTGGAAGGACTGGAGGACATCGTTCGCACCTTCCATGACGAAGCCGCCATGACGCGGGGCCGGGTGCTGCTGACCTCGGCCCCAAGTTTCGCCTCGTCCCGCCTGCCGACGATCCTGGCCCGGTTCCGCGAGCGCAATCCGAACATCACCGTGCAGGTCCGCGAGGCCTATGCCACCGACATCCTGGACATCCTGCGCCGGGGCGAGGTCGATTTCGGGCTCGGCCCGATGGAAAAGCAGCAGCGAGAATTCGAATTCCGCCAATTCCTGACCGACGGCTACAGCGCCGTGGTCGCCGCCGATCATCCGCTCGCGGGCAAGGCCGAAATTCCCCTGACCGCCCTGACGGACGAGACGATCCTGGCCCTGCCCCTACCCTCACGCACGCGGATGCAGGTCGAAAGCGCCTTTCAATCGGTCGGCATGACCCTGACCCCGCAATACGAAATGCTGCACCATCAGACGCTGATTTCCATGGCCGAACAGGGCCTGGGCGTGGCGATCCTGCCGGAAACGGCGGTTCCGCCGTCGCGCGATGGGGCTTATTGGGCGGCGCGGATCAAGCATCCGGGCCTGACCCGGCGGATCGGGATCATCACCCTGCGCGGCCAGACCCTGGCCCCGGGCGCCCGGGAATTGGCGAACCTGATCGCCGAACAAGAACGGAAGGCCTGAGCGACAGGCAAGGCGCGACAGATTGTATACGAAATCGATTTAACGCAGACTGGTCGAAACAAATCCAAATTCCCATACGGCGCATAAGAACGCCGATGAGACATCCAACGATGAGGCCCCCAATGACCAGCGCCGACAGCTTCAATGCCCGCCACGACCTGACCGTGGACGGGACGACCTATGCCTATTTCAGCCTGCCCCGCGCCGAGGCGGCGGGCCTTGGCGGGATCAGCCGCCTGCCCTACTGCCTAAAGGTTCTATTGGAAAACGTCCTGCGCCATGAAGACGGCGAGACGGTCCAGCGCGCGACGGCGGAGGCCTTCTCGGACTGGGTGGCGAAAGCCACCAACCCCACGGAAATCAGCTTTTTCCCGACCCGGATCATGATGCATGACGTCTCGGGCATTCCGCTGCTCACGGACTTGGCCGCGATGCGCGAGCACATGACCGCCATCGGCAAGGACCCCGCCCTGGTCAACCCGGTGCGACCGACGGACTTCGTGATGGACCATTCCGTGATCGTCAACGTCGCCGGTCAGGCCGACGCCCTGGCCCGTAATCTGGAAGCCGAATACGCCCAGAACACGGAGCGCTATCGGGTCGCCAAATGGGCGCAGCAGGCCTTTCGCAACATGCGCGTCCTGCCCCCGGGGCTGGGTATCTGCCATCAGATCAATCTGGAATATCTGGCCCGCGTCGTATGGTCCGAAGACCACCCCGAATTGGGCCGCGTCGCATTTCCCGACAGCCTTTTGGCCTGCGACAGCCACACGCCGATGATCAACGCACTGTCCGTCCTGGGCTGGGGCGTCGGCGCGATCGAAGCACTCTCGGCCATGATGGGCGAGCCGGTCAGCATGCTGATTCCGGATGTCGTCGGCGTGCGTCTGACCGGGCGCCTGCGCGAAGGCACGACGACGACCGACCTCGTCCTTTCCCTGACCAAGGCGCTGCGCGCCCACGGCGTGGTGCAGAAGTTCGTGGAATTCACCGGCCCCGGCCTGGACCATCTGAGCCTGCCGGAGCGGGCGACCCTGTCCAACATGGCCCCCGAATACGGCGCCAGTGTCGGCTTCTTCCCGATCGACGACGAGACCCCCGCATATCTGACGCTGACCGGGCGCGGCGATCAGGCCCCGTTGGTCGAGGCCTATGCCAAGGCACAAGGCATGTGGCGCGACGACGCGGCGGATACCGTCTATTCCGACATCATCGAATTCGACATGGATCAGGTCGAGGCCTGCCTCGCGGGGCCGAAACTGCCGCAAAGCCAGGTACCGTTGAGCGCCGCCCACCTGTCCGCCGAAGACGCCCTTCAACAGAACGGCCGCGCCCCGGGAGCAGCGAGCGCGGCGGGCCCCATCGGCGACGGCGACCTAGCGCTCGCCGCCATCACCTCGTGCACCAATACCTCCAACCCCAGCGTGATGATCGCCGCGGGACTGCTGGCCAGAAAGGCCCGTGCCAAGGGGCTGACCGTCAAGCCATGGGTCAAGACCTCGCTGTCGCCCGGCTCGCGCGCGGTCAGCGATTATCTGCACGCGGCCGACCTGATCGCGCCGTTGGAGGAACTTGGCTTTCACATCACCGGTTTCGGCTGCATGACCTGTTGCGGCGGCTCGGGCGCATTGGCCGACGACATCACCGCCGCCATCAAGGACGACAACCTGAGCGTCGCCGCCCTGTTGTCCGGCAACCGCAATTTCGAAGGCCGCGTCCATCCCCTGATCAAGCTGAACTACCTGGGGTCGCCGCCGTTGGTCATTGCCTATGCCATCCTGGGCACGGTGCTGAAGGACATCACTACCGCGTCGCTGGGCGACGACCAGGACGGCAATCCCGTCTATCTGGCCGACATCTGGCCGAGCGCTCAGGAAGTGGACGCCGCCGTCCGCGACCATGTGACCCAGGCCTTGTTCGTCGAACGCCAAGCAAAGATGAACGAGGGCAGCCCCCTTTGGGATGCGATCGATCCGGGTCAGGCTGGGGCCTATGATTGGGACGACGACAGCACCTACATCGTCAAGCCGCCTTATCTGGAAACGGCGCGCCGCCAGGTTCCGTTCTCCGGCATCGAGGGCGCCGCCGTCCTTGCGCTGTTGGGCGACAACGTGACGACGGACCATATCTCGCCTGGCAGCCGCATCCAGGAAGGCAGCCTTGCGGGCGCGTTCCTCTCGGCCCGCGGCGTGGGCGCCGCCGACTATTCCGGCTTCCTGCAACGCCGCGCCAACCACGAAGTGATGATGCGGGGCGCGTTCAACAATCCCTATATCCAAAACGAAATGACGCCCGACCGGCGCGGCGGCTGGACCCTGCACCAACCGTCAGGCGAAGAAATGACGATCTTCGACGCCGCCCAACGCTACGCCGCCAAAGACCGCCCGGCGGTCGTCATCGCCGGGGCCGAATATGGGACCGGTTCGTCCCGCGACTGGGCCGCCCGAGGACCGCATCTTTTGGGCGTGCGGGCGATCGTCGCCGAAAGCTTCGAACGCATTCACCGCAGCAACCTCGTCGGCATGGGCGTACTGCCCCTGCAATTCAAGGACGGCGCGACCCGCAAGACCCTGGGCCTGGACGGCACCGAGAAAGTCGATGTCCTGGTGCCCGAAAGGGGTATCGCCCCGGGCTGTGACCTGACCGTTCGCTTCACCAAGCCGGATAGGAAACAGACGGAAGCCAAGGTTCTTTGTCGCCTGGATACCGCGCGCGAAATCGCCTGGTTCGAGAACGGCGGCGTCATGCCCTACGTCTTGGAGAAATTCCGAGGTGCCAACGCCGCCTGACCGGCGGCCAAGCATCGTTTAGCGACGACAAGATAAGCTACGCGAAAGGGAGGTTCGACCATGCCTATCTTCAACAACGGCGCCGTGAGCATTCATTACGAAGAAGCCGGCAGCGGGTTTCCGTTGCTGGTGCTGCCGGGCGGCGGCCTGAATGCGACCATCGCCGGGTTGGCCAAACATGCCTTCAACCCGCTGGAAGAATTCTCCGACCGCTACCGCGTGATCGCGCTGGACCTGCGCAACGCCAACGGCGGCGAGACCACAGGCCCGCTGGAGGTCGATCGCACCTGGGACGGCTTTACCGACGACCAGCTCGGCCTGATGGACCACCTGGGCATCGACCGTTTTATGGTGATGGGCTTCTGCATCGGCGGGCCGATGATCTGGAACATGCTGAAGCGCGCGGGCGACCGCGTCGTCGCGGCGACGCTGGTTCATCCCAGCGGCTATACCTCGAGCCATCCGGATCTTTATTTCCGCAACAACATCTCCGGCTGGGCGCCCGCATTCATGAAGCAGCGGCCCGAGATCACCCAGCAGATGGTCGAGGATTTCCTCAACAACATGTACACCAAACGGGCCGATTTCGTGCTGACGGTCGACCGGGATTTCGTACGCAATTGCCAGACGCCGGTGCTGATCCTGCCGGACGATATCCCGGCGCATCCCTACGCTACCGCGATGGAAAGCGCCCTGCTGGCGCCCAATTCTCAGGTCAGCCTGTATCCGTGGAAAGAGAACGACAAGAAGATCGCCCTCGCGGTTCGCCACATCAGCGGGTTCCTGGCGCAGAACACGCCGGCCTGCTAACGACCGGCGATCAACCTAAGCCGTAGGACGCCGCCCATTTGAGCGAGGCCTTGGTCGCTCCCGGTTGGGTCTTGTCGTGGGGGGCGTATTCGCAGCCGACCCAGCCTTCGTAACCCAGGCTGTCGATCAGATCGAAGATGTAGCCGTAATTGATCTCGCCTTCATCCGGCGGGGTCCGGCCGGGATAGCCCGCGATCTGCACATGGCTGATCGACGGTAGGTGCGCTTCGAAGGTCCGGGTCAGGTTGCCTTCCATGATCTGCGCATTATGGAAATCGTACTGAATGCCGATATTGTCGGAACCGGCGGCCTTGACCGCATCGACGACGCGTTGCGCCTCGACCGTGGTCTGCACCAGATAGCCGGGGCGCGAGATCGTATTGATCGGCTCGATCAGGGCGACCAGACCGGCCTCGGCCAAAACCGGGCAGGCCCATTTGACGTTCTCGATGAAGGTCTCGAACCCGCCGTCCCGCCAGTCACCGTCGGCATAGCCCGCCAGGATGTGCAGGTATTCGGTTTTCAGCGCCTTGGCGTAATCAATCGCGAGGCCGATGGTGTCTTGGAATTCGGCTTCGCGCCCCTTGAACCCAGCGATGCCGTATTCGCCCTGCCCCGAGCCGCCGGGCGAATTGAACATCACGAAATCCAATCCGGCGGACAGATATCCTTCTGCCAGATCGGCTGCCGGGTATTCGTACAACAGCGGGCATTCGACGGCGGTGAACCCCAGGTCGCGGACCAGCTGGAACCGTTCCAGCATGGGGACTTCCTGGGCCATCCAGCCGATATTGGCGGCGAATTTGGGCATCGACGAAGGCCTCTCTGATTTCGGGCAGGGATTACAGGGCGTCGTTGTCCTGTTCGCCGGTACGGATACGCACCGCCTGATCCATGTTGTAGACGAAGACCTTGCCGTCGCCGATTTTGCCGGTGTTGGCGGAATTCTTGATCGCCTCGACCACTTCGGAAACCTTGTCGTCGGAAATGGCGATTTCGATCTTCACCTTGGGCAGGAAGTGCACCTGGTATTCGGCGCCGCGATAGATTTCCGTCTGACCGCGCTGGCGACCATAGCCTTTGACCTCGGAAACGGTCATGCCCTCGACGCCGGTGGCGGCCAAGGCCTCGCGCACGGCATCCAGTTTATGCGGTTTGATCACCGCCATGACGAACTTCATGTTTGCCTCTCCAAAACTCGTTTGTTGTTACGCTCTCGTCGTGCGGGCGGAGCGTTTCGCTCCGCCCTTTATAGCACGTCAATCCAGTCTGTACGCGGTTTCGCCGTGGGCCGTGATGTCCAGGCCTTCCAGCTCGTCGTCTTCACGCACCCGCAGACCTCCGGTCATCGCGGCCGTGATCTTGACCAGGATGAAGGTCACCACCGCCGACCATGCGACCGTGGCGGCAAGCCCCAACGCCTGAACACCGAAGGCCGACGCGATGGTCGCCCCTTCGGGCAGGCCCAGGCCGCCGAAGCTAGGCGCGGCGAGGACACCGACCATCAGCGTGCCCAAGGCGCCGCCGACGCCATGCACGGCAAAGACGTCCAGGGAATCATCCAGTTTCCATGCCGTTTTCACGATCTGCACCATCTTGAAGCAGACCAAACCGGCGGCGACGCCGATGATCAGCGCCCCGATGGGACCGACGAAACCGGACGCCGGGGTGATCGTGGCCAGACCGGCGATGGTGCCGGTGACCAGACCGACCAGCGACGGCTTGCCGTATTTCTTCCACTCGATGAACATCCAGGTCAGCGAACCGGTCGCTGCCGAGATATGGGTCACGGTCAGGGCCATGCCCGCCGAGCCGTTCGCCGCCAGGGCCGAGCCCCCGTTAAAGCCGAACCAGCCGACCCACAGCATGCAGGCCCCGGTCGCGACCATGCCCGAACTATGCGGCGGTGCGACGTCGTGCGGGAAGCCGTGACGCGGCCCCAACGCCTTGACGATGATCAGCGACGAAATACCCGCCGTGGCGTGCACGACCAAACCGCCAGCAAAATCCATGACGCCCAGGTCGGCCAACCAGCCGCCGCCCCAGACCCAGTGGGTCACCGGCGCATAGACCAGGATCAACCAGGCCCCGGACAGGATCAGGACCGCCGAGAACTTGATGCGCTCGACATAGGCGCCGACCATCAGGGCCGGCGTGATGATGGCGAAAGTCATCTGGAACGAGAAGAACACGTTCTCAGGGATCGCCCCGGCCAGGGTTTCCGTGTCGACGCCATTCAGGAACAGTCGCGACAGACCGCCGATCACCTGATTGGCGGCTGCTCCGTCGGTGAACGACAAGCTATAGCCGCAGATCAGCCACAGGATGCTCATCAGACAGGCGATGGCGACGCAGTGCATCAGCACGCTGAGCACGTTCCGCGACCGCACCAGACCGCCGTAGAACAGCGCCAGGCCCGGCAAGGTCATGAACAAGACCAGGGCGGTTGCCGTGATGATCCAGGCGGTATCGCCCGAGTTGAGCTGATCCGCGGCCAGCGCGGCGTCAGGCGTCATGATTGTCAGGATAATGGCCGCAAGCGCGAGGCCCGGCGCGGCCAGCCGGTGAAGGAACTTGGACATATTTCTCCCCGTCGTTGGGTTAGGGTTTGCTTCGTTGCAATTTTTTACGCGCCCAACCGGACCTTTATTCGACCCTGGCGGAACGGGTTGATCCCATTTCTCGCCCAAGCCCTGGTCTCTCGTTATCGACTAGTAGGGAGCCCGATAATGCCCAAGCGCCGACGGGATGCAACCGAAAACGGTTCCCGCCGACGCCTGGGGAAATTATCCGGCCGAAAGTTATTCGGCGGCGTACTGCTTTTCGGCTTCGTAGTATTCGGGGAAGCCGACGATGTCGCGCAGTTCGGGGAAAGTAATCTGATTTTCCGGGGTCTTGCCGGCCTTCAGATTAACCAACACGTCCTGCATGGCCTTGATCGAGGCCAGCATCATCGCGATCGGATAGATGCCGATCTTGTAGCCGATTTCGCCCAGCTCTTCTTCGAGCATGTAAGGGGTATCGCCCTGCTCGACCATGTTGGCCATCTTCGGGCCCGAGACCTCTTTGCAGTAGCGGCGCATTTCGTCCTTGCTGCGCGGCGCCTCGAGGAAGGTGATATCGACGCCGATCTCGCGGAAGGTGTTGCAGCGGTCGATCGCTTCGTCCAGGCCGTCGGTGGCGTTGGCGTCGGTCCGCGCCATGATCAGGATGTCGTTGCCTTCGTTACGGGCGTCGACGGCAGCCTGAATGCGCTGGAACGCTTCGTTGCGGCTGACGACCGTCTTACCGCGGGTGTGGCCGCAGCGCTTGGGCGAAACCTGATCTTCAATCATCACGCACGCCATGCCCGCCTGGGCGAAACCGGCGACCGTGCGCTTGACGTTGATGGCGTTGCCGAAGCCGGTGTCGCCGTCGCCGATGATCGGGATCGACGTCACGGCGGCCATGTTGCGGCCCTGGTCCAACATTTCGGCATAGCTGATCAGGCCCGTGTCGGGCAGACCGATGCGCGCGGCGGACACGCCGAAGCCGGTCATGAAAGCGGCTTCGAAACCGGCCCGTTCGACCAGCATGGCCGACATGGCGTCATACACGCCGGGCAGGGTCCGGCAACCGGGACGTTCAAGAAGTTCGCGAAGTTTGTCAGCGCGTGACATGGATGCCTCCATTGAGTTCTGGGATGATTGACTGGTGATGTTGGGGCGCAGACTACGCCACGCCGGCGATTAAGCCAACGGCGGGCGAACCCTGGGCACGACCTCGTTGCCGTGCCTCAGCGCGCCTTGAACTGCGGCTTTTCCTTGGCCAGAAAGGCGCGAACGCCTTCCTGGTAATCCTCGGAATCGCAAAGGTCATAGCCGGTCTTCAACTCTTCCGGCGGGATGACCGCGCCTTGCAGCAAACGGCGCAAGATCTGTTTGGACTTTCGTGCCGCCAGGGGGGCCCCCTTGGCAATACGCGAGGCGACGGTTTGGGCCTCTTCGTCCAGCTTGTCGGCGGGGACGATGCGGGTCAAAAGCCCCTTGGCATAAGCTTCCTCGGCCTCGAGGATCCGCCCCTCCAACAACAGTTCCATGATCACCGGGGCCGGAACGGCGACCAACGCCGCCGCCATTTCCGGATAGGCGAAGGCATGGCCCAGGCGATTGATGGGGATGCCGTAGCGCGACCCTTCGGCGGCGATCCGCATGTCGCAGCAACAGGCGATCTCCAACCCGCCGCCGGTGCAGGCGCCGCGGATAACCGCGACCGTCGGATGCTTGAGGCTCGAAAACTTCTCCAACGCCTTGGCGACGACCATGCCGTATTCCTCGGCCTGGGCGGCGCTCAGGCGCTTTTCCGGGAACTCGGAAATATCGGCCCCGGCGGCGAAATGTTCGCCCGCCCCGGTGACCAGCACGCAACGCAAGTCGTCGTCGGCTTCCAATTCGTCGGAGACTTCGCCCAGACACCGCCAAGCGTCCAGGTTCAAGGCATTCCGTTTATCCGGATTGTTGATGATCAAGGTGGCGATGGCGCCGTCCCGTTCCAAGCGGATGATGTCGTCGTTCATGGTCTTTTGATTTTCTTTGTCATTGTCAGGCGATGAGAGAGTTCACAGGTCAGTCGTTCAAAACCCGAACAGGGCTTCCGGCCAACCAACCTTTGATGCATTCGACCGCACCGGTGTACATCAGCTCGTAATTTTCCTGCATGACGTAGCCGAGGTGACCGGTCAGGACAGTGTTGTCGAGCTTGCGCAGCGGATGATCCGCCGGCAGCGGTTCCTGGTCGTAAACGTCCAATCCCGCCCCTTTGATCTTGTTCGATTTCAGCGCATCAATCAGCGCTGCTTCATCGACGATCGGTCCGCGCGACGTATTGACCAGATAGGCCGACGACTTCATCAGCGCGAATTCCTCGGCCCCGACCGCACCGCGTGAACGGTCAGACAACAGGACGTGGATGGTAATGATATCCGCCTGCCGGAACAGGTTTTCCTTGGACACGCGGGTCGCACCGCATTCAGCTGCCCGCTCCTCGGTCAGGTTCTCGGACCAGGCGATGACCTTCATACCCAGAGCATTGCCAAGCGCCGCCGATTGCGCGCCCAGCTTGCCCAGGCCCATCACACCCAACGTCTTTTCCCGCAGGCCGACGGGGAAGCTTTGCTGCCATCCGCCCGATTTCATGCAGCGGTCTTCCTTGGGGATTTCCTTGGTCACGGCGAAGATCAGGGCCCAGGTCTGTTCGAACGCCGGATACGGCAGAATGTTCGTGCCGCAGACCGTGATGCCCATTTCCTTGGCCTTGGCCATGTCCCAGGCCAGATTGCGCATGCCGGTCGTGACCATCAATTTCAGGTCCGGCAGCTTTTCCAACTGCGACGCGGGAAAGCGCGTGCGCTCGCGCATGCCGACGATCACGTCGTATCCGGCCAGGGCCTTGGCCAGGCGGTCTTCGTCGGTCTGCAGAAATTCGTTGAAGGACGTAACTTCGACGTCCGCGCCCAGGCTGCCCCAATCGGCCAGCTTCGTGGCGACGTTCTGGTAGTCGTCCAAAATCGCGATGCGTGTCATTTGATGACGGTTCCTCTGTTTATCATGCCCGGCTATTGCGCCGGATTCGCTTTGCCATGGGTATGCCCCGAGCGACGCTGTGCCAGCAAGTATTTAAAAAATAACGGCCGGACGTCAGGTTCACATCAGCTCTGGTTTTTATGTTACTTTTGTTGCACAAATTGCGCCCATGGGGAGCGGACATACTAATTAATTCAATCCGTTGGGGGCTGGCCGTTCAAGGCTAGAGGCGATACGACCGATGACGATTACCGCCGGTTTTTCATTTTCCGATATTGTTGCTCGCGCGAACGATGCCGTGTTCGTAGCAGAGGTCGGCGCCACGCCGTCTTCATCATCGACCATCGTTTATGTAAACGATGCCTTTTGCCGCCTGTCGGGATACGGCGAGGATCAGGCGGTCGGTAAGCCGTCGTCGTTTCAAGATGGCGAGGATACGGACGACGACACCCGCGCCAAGATCGAGGAAGCGCTCAAGGCCGGGCGCCACATCCGTACCCGCCTGCTGCAATACGCCAAGGACGGAACGGCCTATTGGGTCGACATGAACATCATGCCCCTGCTTGGCGAAGATGGATCGATGACCCATTTCGCCGCCATCGAACGCGACGTCACCGAAAATGTGGAACGTGAAGCGGAACTGCTGTCCCTCGCCACCACCGACGATTTGACCGGCGCCAAGAATCGCCGCCACTTCATGGAGCGCGCCGAGTTGGAAGTGCACCGCCTGCGCCGTCATGGCGTGCCGTTTTCGGTCGCCCTTCTGGACCTCGACAACTTCAAGCAGGTCAACGACACCTATGGCCATCAGGCCGGTGACGATGTGCTGAAGGAAGCGGTGCAACGTTGGCAGAAGGGCCGCCGTCCGTTCGACACCCTGGGCCGCCTGGGTGGCGAGGAATTCGCCATTCTCTTGCCGGGTGCTGACGCCGACGCGGCGATGATCGTTGCCGAACGCCTGCGCATCGCCATCTCGGATCAGGTAGTCAAGACCATCGCGGGCGATTTGAAGGTCACTGTTTCAATCGGTGTGGCCGAAGCGGAAGAAGACGACGCCAGCATCGAAGGCACGCTGGGCCGGGCCGATGCGGCGCTCTATGAATCCAAGCGCGCCGGTCGCAACTGTTCGACCAAGGCCTCGCCGATACCGGCGGCCAAACGCAAGGCCGCCGGCGGCGAAAGCTGATTTAGCTTTTCAATTGAAACGACACCCTAGGCGGCTTGGTCCGTCTTCAGGCGCATGGGTGTGCGCGGGCCCATGTTGTAGTGGTCCGCGAATTTCGGATCGAGCTTCCGCCCGTTGCGCATGTTCATCCACAAACGCAGCAGGTTGCGCTTACGCGATGCCTCGGGCCAATCCTCGAACGCCGCCCGCGAATGCAGGGTGACGTAATTGTTGAGGATCTGGATGTCGCCTTTGTCGAACGGCATGTCGAAACGATATTTGTCGCTGGCGCAAAGGTCCTGGATGTAATCCAGCGCCTCTTTAGCCAGATCGGAGATCGGCTCGCCCACGAATTCCTGACCTTCGACAATGGCTTTGCGCAGATAACGGCAGCTCAACCGCCCATCGCACCAACTGTAGACCGGCACCTTGTGCTCGGTCACCGGATGGCTCTCCCCGGCCTTGCCTTCGCCGCGCAGGTTGAAGTGGAAACCTTCGTACAGCACCGGCAGGTACTCCGGATGGTGGGTCAGAATTTCGTTGTAGACGGCCATGGAAGACGCGATCTGGCTTTCGCCGCCCGACATTGAAGGCTGCAGGCACAGCAAGCTGACGATATCCAAGCCGTCACAGTGGAAGAACAGCTTCTGTTTGCTCTTGTAGCCGCGAACCAGCGGGTCGTTGTAATCCAGCCCCTTGTCCGTGACCTCGGCGATCATTTCGCCGTCCGGGTTCTGGTGCATCGGGGTGCTGAACAATACGCTGAGCAGCCAATACATGGTTTCGACCTGGCGGCGCTCGTAGCGGTCGACATCCAGCCCCCGCAGCACGACACAACCGCGCCCGAATTCCAATTCCTCGGCAATCCAGTCGGCGAGCTTGCTCAATACCGGCGATGAGACGTCGTCGAAGCGAATATTCGGTGCGTATTTACCCGCCGAGATCAACGCCTCGGAGACACGCTCCAGTTCGCTGATTTCATCGTCGGACAGACGGCGGTTCCAATTGGGATCGGCGGCCAGTTCGGCGGCCGTCCAGGCGGATTTCTCGGTACAGGGAGTAAGGGGATGTTCGCTCATTTTCTTTTCCACGGTTTATTTGGCGCTCACGACGCCATTCATTGGGCCATACGGGCTTCGAAAGCCTTTAAAAACGCCACATCGACCGGAAGCGCCATCCCCAACCACAGGGCGTTGTCCGTGTGGTCTTCGACGGGCGACCCGGTTTCCGGATGCACCAGAATGCTATGCCCCGCCCTGTTCAACATCAGGTACGGGACGACTTCGGCAAAACGCGGGACGGGAATATGGACCAGGATATCCGGCTTTGGATGCGGTCCGGCAGCCACTTCACGAATGCCCCCGGGCGTGCATCCGAATTCGGCCAGCAACTTTTCTCGCAAAAAATAGGCATGTTCGCGCGCTTCCGGCCCATCGAAATAGATATGGGCGTGATACTCGGAAATGATGTCGAAACCGCGCTCGGACATGGCCAACCTATAGGAAAACCGGGTGTTACATAAATGGCAAACCCTTGGCTTCTTTGCAATGGAATGTGAAGAAGTTGATGCCATCTATCGCCCAAGATTGTATACAGTTCGCCAATCGAAACACCATCAACGAATGCCACTAACGAACGGAGGAACTCCATGACCTGGCTTGAAGGCAACGGTCGAGACAAACGCCCGGCGGGCGAACGGCTTCGCGAACTTTTGGATCGCGGTGAAATTGTGCGCGCGCCCGGCGCCCATAATGCCTTCGCCGGCATGATCGCCAAGAACGCAGGCTTCGAAACCTTGTACATCTCCGGCGGCGCGGTCACCGCGTCCTTGGGCCTGCCCGATCTGGGGATCATGACCCTGGAAGAAATGTGCAACGTCGTGCGCAGCGTGTCGCGCACCACGGACCTGCCGCTGATCGTCGACGGCGATACCGGCTACGGCGGCGTTCTGAACGCCATGCGCGTGGTCAAGGAACTGGAAATGGCCGGCGCCGGCGCAGTCCATATCGAAGACCAGCTGCTGCCCAAGAAATGCGGCCACCTGAACGACAAGCGTCTGGTCGAGCCCGAGGAAGCGGCCACCAAGATCGCCGCCGCCAAGGCCGCCTCGTCGCATCTCGTGATCATCGCCCGTACCGACGCCGCTGGTGTCGAGGGCCTGGACGCCGCCATCAAGCGCGCCAACCTGTACCGCGAAGCGGGCGCCGATGTGACCTTCCCCGACGGCCTGCCGTCGGCCGAAGCGCACCTTGAGTTCGCCAAGAAGGTGCCGGGCCTGAAGATGGCCAATATGACCGAATACGGTCGCACGCCGTTCTTCACCGGCCAGCAGTTCCAGGAAATGGGCTTCAACATCGTGATCTGGCCCGCAACCTCGATGCGCGCCGCCGCCAAGCTGTTCCAGGACCTGTACAGCCACATCAAGGAACACGACGGCACCGAAGGCTTCATGGATCGCGTGATGTCGCGCGGCGATCAGTACGACACCCTGGCCTACTACGACTACGAGGCCTTGGACGCATCTGTCGCCCGCACGGTCCTGCCGGAATACGGCAAGTAAGTTTTCCGTATCTGCGGATGAAACGGCGGAGAGAAATCTCCGCCGTTTTTTTTTAGAACTGAAGCCAGATCGCGGTCAGATCGTCCGTCAAGGGCAGTTCCGAGCGAACCAGGAAGGCATCGACCAATCGGTCCAAAGGCCGCCCGCCGGACCGCCCCCCCACCAATGTCCGCCGGACCAAATCCATCAGGCCGTCATCGCCCAGCATCGATCCATCGGGGGCTTCGCCTTCCAGCATCACATCGCTGTATAGAAATAGAAAGCCGTCTTCCGGCAGGTCGAGCACCCGATTTTCATAAGTCGACCGCCGAGACAGCCCGACCGGCACTCCGGCGCTGTCCGCCATTTCAACGGCGCTGCCATCCGCCCGCCCGAAGATCGGCCCCGGGCAGCCGCTTGCGGCGTAGGTGAAGGTACGATCGGCCACATCGACAATCCCATAAAGCATGGTTGCGTATTGCCCCCGCGGCAGAATTTCGCACATTCGGGCATTCAACCGCGTCAGGTAGCTCCCCGGCCCATCCAGCGGCGGCGGCATATCCCGCATCGCGGTATGAAGGCGAAAGGTATTGATCGCCGGACCCACGCCGTGGCCGGAAAAGTCCACGGTGTACAAGCCGAACTTGCCGTCACCGAAATCCGTCAGCCCCCACCAGTCCCCGCCCAATTCGGACGACATCTGAAACCGCGCCGACAGATCGACGCCGTTATTGGACGACAGGTCGGCCATCGCCTTGTCGGTCGGCATCATGGCTTCCTGCATGCGCTGCGCCTGGGCCAATTCCTGTTCGACCCGCCTGTAATAGGCGCGCAGTTCCCGCATCATTGTCAGGCTGCTCAGCAGTTGGCGCACGCGATGGATCAACACGTCCGGCTCGACCGGCTTGGTCAACACGTTGGTCGCGCCGAAACGCAACGCGTCCGAGCGGAATTCCCGGTCCTCATGGGCGCTGACCAAAACCATCGGCAGTTCTTCGAAGCGCGCATCCGCCCGCGCCCGTTGCACCAATTCCAGCCCGGTCATGCCCGGCATCGAATGATCGAGGATCACGATATCGGGCGGCTGGTCGCCGGAAATTTTCTGCCAGGCGGCTTCCCCGTCCATGGCGACGTCGATCCGGCGAAATCCCGCGTCCTGCAATTGAAACCGCGTCATCTCGACCAGAATTTCCTCGTCATCGACGATCAGAACAGGACAGTTATGAATGACCTTGTCGATCGAGGACAAAACGTCCCGCCGTCCCCGGCCCACCGTGGCCACCGGTTTGGCGCCATGGCGAAACACGACGGTCGACCGCCTGCCCCCGTCATTGACGATCAGGGCATCCGACAAATCGCGGATGATCATCCGTCCGCGCCCGCTGTATCCGTCGGGGTCCGCCTCGCCCGCCTGCTCGTAACCGTTTCCTTCGTCACAAACGGAAACCGAAAACGCTTCGTGGTCCATCAGGACCTCGACCCGAACGCGGCGCATGCGATAGCGCGCGTCCTTCAGGCGGCGCGCGACCTCGGCATGATGTTCGCGAACGGAAAGGGACGACGCGACCGGCGATTGCAGTTCCAGGTTGCCGTGGACCGCCGCGTTCATCAGCAGTTCACGCAGAACCGTCTCGATGTCCATTTGTCGATCTTCGGTCACTGCGATGGCGTCGCCCATCGTTCGGACCGCGGCGCGGACCAATGCTCCCGGCAGGTCGAAGTCCAACGCCGTCGCCGTATGGACTGCTGCAAAGCAAGTCCCGGTCGCGGCGCCGTTCATCAAGACGGTCGCCAAGTCGGCCTCGGGGTCATCGGGCAGAACCTCGATCACACCCCATGTAGGACTGGTGATCCCGTCCACTACCCCGGCGATCGAGTTGCCGCTTAGAATGCAATGATTGCCCGTGCCGGTGGCTTCACCGGGAGAAAAAACGGCATCCATCGCCGGCAGAGAAAGCGCGCAAACCTGCTCAGCCAGACCATCCGCGCAGCCGACGGCTGCAACAGTCCAAGTCGTCACGGATGCAGCCCTCCGTTAGGGATGCACCGTCATCAACTGATTGAACCGCGACACTTCCAACATCTTATGCACCTGGCCGGTCGCACCACGCACGGCGAAGCTCCCGCCCACGGCCTCGACCTCGTCCTTGATCAGAACGATCATACCCAGCCCGGCGGAATCGATTTTCTGCAGTTGCGACAGGTTCAGAACGATGTTCCCGCCCTGGCTGAGGCTTTCAACCAAACGTTCGACGACCGAGTTGTCCTCGAAGCCGAACGACCCTTCCATCATGATCTCGCGTTCGCTTCCGTTTTCGTTGATGCGATATTCCACGGTAATTCTCCTAATTCTTTGGGCGCAGGATCAGACTGCGATTAGCTCTTGAGGAAGTTGTCGATGCTCGAGCGGAGCTTGTCCATCGGTTCGATCAACTTGCGCGTCTGCCAGATAACCTTGATCGACGCCCCCATTCCCAACAGGTTCCGTTGCGTGACATCGGAAATGTTGTCCGCAACCTTGTTCATGGCCGCCGTCGATTCCTGGACGTTGGCGCTGATCTCCTGGGTCGCGTCGGTTTGCTGTTCGATCGCGGCCCGCACTTCGTTGGTGATGCTGTCGATGTCCCGGATGACCTCGGCAATTTCCTGAATTGCCCGGACCGAATCCTGCGTTTCGTTCTGCACGGCCACGATCTGGCTGGCGATTTCCTCGGTCGCCTTGGTCGTTTGGTTGGCCAGGTTCTTGACCTCGGAGGCGACGACGGCAAAGCCTTTACCGGCATCTCCCGCGCGGGCCGCTTCGATGGTCGCGTTCAGGGCCAACAGATTGGTCTGTTCCGCCACGTCGCGGATAAGTTCGACCACGTTGCCGATCCGGTTGGCCGCATCGGCCAGGCCCGTGACCTTTTCGTTGGCTTCGTTGGCGCGCTGCACCGCCGAGCGGGCAACGTCGGACGACCGCACGACCTGACTTTCGACCTCGCTGACCGAGCTGGCCAATTCTTCGGTCGCGGCCGCCACGGCGGTGATGCGATCCAGAGTTTCCTGGGCCAGGTCGGCCACGTTGACCGAGCGGCTGGAGCTTTGCTCCGATCCCTTGACCAACGCCTCCGTGGTCTTCAGGACGTTCGCCGCGGATTTCTTGGCCAACTCCGTAACATCGACCGCTTCGTTCGCGATCATGGTCTGCTCGGTCACGATGCTCCAGGTCACCATCGGGCCGATGTATGTGCCCTGACCGTCAATGATGGCGGAAACATTGAGCTCGAGAATTTCATCGCCCAGCGTAATCTTCGCTTTATGCGGCAGGTTCGACGGATCGCCCAGCATCGCCCGTTGGTGCGGCGGGTGCTTGTGGAAGACATCGATACAGGTTCCGACCAGGTCGTCGGCCTTGATCGGCAACAAATGCTCCAAGGTCCGCAGGGTCTCGATGGTGGTCTTGTTGGCGTAGTTGATTTCGAACGTCGTCGGGTCGGCCATCATGACGTTGATCGGCATATTTTCGACCATCGTCTGCAGGCGGCTCGCGTCGCGCGCCGCGCCTTGGATCTGGGTCAGCGACCGGGCCATCAACCCGATTTCATCGCCACGATCCGTGCCGGGGATTTGCGCGGCATTATCACCGCCGGCAAGCTTGTCGATCGCATCGCGGACTTCCTCAATAGGACCAGCGACACCATGCGCCAGGGCCATGCCGCTCAAGCTGCTGACGACAACAGCGACAACGACCAGAACCAAGATGAAAAGGCGCAATTCCGACACCGGGCTGAAAATCTCGTGCGCCTCGACTTCGGCAATCACCGCCCATTTCGTGCCGAGAAACTCCAGCGGGTGATAGGCTTCCAGCACCGGTTTACCCCGGTGACCTTCGACAACATGGGCGCCGGTTTCACCACCCAATGCCAAGGCCACGGCATCGCCCGGAATGGATTCTTTCAGGATTGTCGATTCTTTGGAGAACCGGGACGAACTGCGCATCAGCTTGTCACTGCCGACCAGGTAGCTCTCGCCGGTTTCACCCATTCCTTCATGGGCCTGCATCAGTCGATTAATGTTGTCGACCGGCATTTGGAACGCCAGGACGCCCAGCAACTTTCCATCCGCGCCGAATACCGGCTGGGAAATGAATGCCGCAGGCGCGCCCGCGCTGGGGGCATAAGCTTTGAAATCAAAAAACGTCTGCGTTCCCTGCTTTGCCGCGACCGCCGCGCGGAACGCGTTGCCCAGGTCCGTGTCCTTCCACTGCCCCGAATTCAGGTTGGTGGCGTAATCCAATTCCTTGAACACCGTGTAGACAAGGTCGCCGTTGGGCGCGAACAGGAAAATGTCGTAGTAACCGCGCGCTTCGAGGAAGCGGCGCAGCCACGGGTGATATTTGGCGTGGACCTTGTGATAGTCCGCATCGCCCGATGCCGCGTCCAGCTTATGCTTTTCGCCGGTTGGGTTGGGGTTGTCGGTGATATAGGCCGCTTGCAAGGTCTTGCTCGGATCGCTGCCCAGTTTTCCCCAGGCACCGGCGAATCCCGTCAACGCATCTTGCGTCATCGAGCTTTCCGACAGGCTGTCCAGATCCTGTTTGATGGAATCCAGATAGAACCGCATCGCGGCCGCGCGGCTAGCGGCGAACCCGTAGTATTCTTTTTCCGCTTCGTGGCGGAGGTCGCTCGACGCTTTCCAATAGCTGACCGCGCCGATCAGGACGCTCGCGAACAGCGTCGTGATGAAAAAGCTAAGCGGCAATTTGCGCGAAATCTTCGCGCCCTTCAGGTCCACCTTCAACGATCCAAGCATAGTTCACCTACCCCGTCTTGATTCGGAAGCCTTGCGCGGCTCCGTGAAATCCCAGTCACTTCGTCGCCTTCAAGCAAGAACAATGCCACTCATTCGAACCTTCGAATTGTCGGTAATTCCTTGTTTTACAACTCGAATAGCCGCCATTGGCTCAATGAATCATCGCGAAAACGTCGGAGTGCGCATCAGATACTGCCTACCATCTTATTCTCAGGCTATCCCGATAACGCAAAAATTCTCAATTTGAGAAAACCGCCTTCACTTTGCGACCGCACGCAACTGACCTTCACGGTCAGGCACCTTCGACCATGAATTAATATATTAGATTTTTCTACAAAAAGATGAAGGCGCAATCGGCGCCGTTCAGCATCCCATGGCTTCGGCCACGCCGATAAGGTCGCGACCGACCACGGTCCAATCGCTTTCCGGCGCCTGATCCGCTTCTTGGTCGGGGCCATATTCCTTACGCGGCAGGAAGGCTGTCTGCATGCCGTGGCTGCGTGCGGCTTCCAAATCGTAGTTATGACAGGCCGTCAACATGCAGCGTTCCGGCGTATCGGCCATGCCCATTAGGCGGATCGCCGTCAGATAACAGCGGGGATGGGGTTTGTAGACCTCGGCGTTTTCCGCCGTCAGGATCGCGTCGAACGGCAGGCCGCCATGCTTGCAGATTGCCGTCAGCCAGGCGAACGACCCGTTGGACAGGGTCACCAGGGT
Source organism: uncultured Rhodospirillaceae bacterium (assembly GCA_964012715.1). GTDB lineage: Bacteria > Pseudomonadota > Alphaproteobacteria > Rhodospirillales > Casp-alpha2 > UBA1479. The sequence continues at coordinate 36,334 of CAXGUG010000023.1, forward strand.
ATATTTCCGCGACAGCCGCGTCAGTCCTTCGACCGCGTCGGGCCAGGGATTGATTTGCAGCCAAAGGTGCAGGATTTCTTGTTTCTGTACGTCGCTCAGGTCCGCCAGACCGAAATCGCCCACCACCTGGTTCATGCGCTCCAGATACATTTCATCCAGGTTGAAATAGGGCCTTTCGCCCGAAATAACCGCATCCATGGCGGGGCGGTATCCGGCCTTCCACGCGGTCAGGAACCCGGGCCAATCCGTATCGATCCCGTGCCGTTTGCCGAAATCGTCCAGCAATCCCAACAGACTCGACCGCCAATCGACGACCGTTCCGAACACGTCGAAGAAGATCACTTTCACGTCGGTAGCAGGCATGGATTCCTCCCAATTCCGGATGTGTTTTGTTGGCCCCGAAAAGGAGCTGAGTTAATCTCGCCACATTCCTTTTCCCGCCACAAGCCGCATCGGACTTCCACCTTGGCCATCAACCTGACCCTACGCTCGCCCAAGCGCGAGGATTATGACGCCTGGCACCGCCTGTGGGACGGGTACAACGCCTTTTACAAACGCACCGGCCCGCTCGCCGTCTCCGAGGAAATGACCCGCCTGACCTGGGATCGGTTCTTCGATGGCTATGAGCCGATCCATGCGATCGTCGCCGAGGACAAGGACGGGCGGTTGGTCGGCCTCGTCCATTATGTTTTCCATCGCCATTCGGTAATGCGGGGGCCGATTTGTTACTTGCACGATCTGTTCACCGACCCCGAGGTCCGCGGCCAGGGTGTCGGCAAGGCGCTGATCGAAGAAGTCTACGAACGCGCCCGCGAAGCCGGATCGCCGCGTGTGTATTGGCACACGCATGAAACCAACGCGACGGCGATGCGCCTTTACGATCAGGTCGCCACGCATTCCGGTTTTGTCTGCTACCGCAAAGAGCTTTCAACCACGCCCAGTGAATAAGGCGGCCGCCGCAAGGTCGCAAAAACCAACAAGGAGCCCTCATCCATGGTCACCTCCCCCAACGATACGGTTCTCACCGAAGTCCGTGACGGCATCTGCCGCGTTACCTTCAACCGCCCGCAGGCGCTGAACGCCATCAGCATCGACGTCATGAAGGCGATGAAGGAGATCACCGACCAACTGCGCGAGTCCAAGGACGTGCGGGTCGTGATCCTGAAGGGTCAGGGCGACCACTTCATGGCCGGCGGCGACGTCAAGGCGTTCAAGACCATGCTGGACGAAGAGCCGGACCGCGATAAAACCTCGGAACAGTTCGACGCCCGCCTGACCCGTGTTCACGCAACGGTCGAAAACATGCGCGCCATGCCGCAGCCGATCATCGCCTCGGTCCGGGGGGCCGCCGCCGGGGCCGGGGTCAGCCTGATGCTGGCCTGCGACTTGGCGCTGGTCGCCGACGATGCGTTCTTCACCCTGGCGTACTGCCACATCGGGACCAGCCCGGATGGCGGGTCGACCTATTCCCTGCCGCGTACCGTCGGCATGAAGAAGGCGATGGAGATCGCGCTGTTGGGCGACCGGTTCACGGCGCAGGACGCGCTCGACTGGGGCCTGATCAACCGGATCGTACCCTCCGCCGACCTGGAAGCCGAAACGGACAAGTTGGCCGCCCGTCTGGCCAAAGCCGCCGGACGCGCCAATGCCGAAGCCAAGGCCCTATTGAACGCCTCCTGGCACAATAGCCTGGCCGACCAGTTGGACGCCGAAAAGGCGGCATTCATCCGCAACACGCGGACCAATGATTTCTACGAAGGCGTCAGCGCCTTCGCGGATAAGCGCAAGCCGGACTTCAAAGGCAATTGATCGCCGCTAGGCAGGTTTGTTTTCCACGACGACCTGCCGCACGGCCGACATGAATTCGCCGACCGCCACCGTCTGCCGTACACCGTGGTGCTGCAACAGGCAGATGGTGCGCGCCGGCAATTCGAACGCCAGGTCCAGGGGCATGATATTTCCCGATGCCGTATCGGCGCTGAACTCGATCATCGACCGGAACGAGATCAGCTTGGAATGGTGCAGCAGGTAACGGATCACGGCGCTGGAGCTTGTCTCGACCGCGCCCTTGGGCGGCTTGCCGACGTTTTCCACAAAAACCTGTTCCAGCAACTCGCGGGTGATGCTGCCGAAAGGCGGCAGAATGAACGGATGTTCTATCAATTCCTCGGCGCTGAGGCCGCGTCGCCCGGCCAAGGGGTGGCTGTCAGCCACGAACAGCGCCATGGGGTCGTGCGCGATCGGTTCGACCGCGACCCCTTCCAACAGCGCGGGGTTCGGCTCGGCGCAGATCAGCACGTCGATTTCCCCGGCGTGCATACCCGCGATCAATGATCCGATCGGCCCTTCGACCGTTCGCACCACGATTTTGGGGAAATGCGTCAGGACCCGGTCGATCGCCTCCGGCAGCAGGGCGTTGCGCGAATAGGCCAGCCCGCCGACACAAACCAGGCCCGCGGATTCGCCGTCGAACGAAGTTACGTCGTCGTCAATCCTGCGCAGTTCCGCCAAGACGCGCTTGAAGCTCAGGGTGCTGGCCACGCCCGCCGGTGTCGCGATCATGCCCGACGGCGCACGCGAAAACAGATCGACCCCCAGGTCCGTTTCAAGGCTGCGGATCGAGGTCGAAATCGCCGGCTGGGTCACGCCCAGAACCTGCGACGCCCGGTTGACCGAGCCGAAATCGTGAACCGCGACCAAAGCCCGCAGGCGCGACACGTCGACATGCATCTGAAAGACCGAGGCGTTTTCCCTAGCCCCGGTTTCATGCCCTTTCAGCAACAAGGCCCGCAGGTCTTCCAATTCGTCTTGAATGATACGGCAGCGTTCGGCGACCAGGGTTCCGACCGGGGTCGGCGCAATCCCATCCTGGGCGCGGCTGATCAGCGGCCTACCGAACCGTTCTTCGACCAGGGCGATGGACCGCGAAACGGCGGACGGACTGCGACGTAGACGCTCGCCCGCCAGGGCGATCCGGCCATACTCCAGAACCGACAGGAAAATGCCCAGATGCCGGAGAGAGAAATTCTTATCCGTATCGTTCGACACAGGCCTGTCCTTCGGATGCGGATCCCCGCCCGTAATCGGCGGCCAGTGGTTGCCACCGCCCTGTTTGAAGATTTTCACATGCCGCCAGTATAAACAAATTCGTTTGCGGTATAGCGAGATTGAAATAGTGACAAAGGCCGCAAGCGTGTTTGGTTTCCGGAAAATGACCCAAAACTGGGAGGAAACCAATGTTCAAATCTATTCTTAAACACTCGAAGTACGCCTTTTTCGCAGCGGCGTTGGGGATTGCCGCGGCACAACCCGTTCATGCCGAATACCCCGAACAGACCATCAAGATCGTCGTCCCGTACAAGGCCGGCGGCAACACCGACGTCATCGCCCGCATCTTCGCCGACCACCTTCAGGAAGCCTTGGGCAACCCCGTGGTTGTCGAAAATCGGGGCGGCGGCGGCGGCACCATCGGCGCGGCCCTGGTTGCGGGCGCCAAGCCCGACGGCTACACCCTATTGTTCGCGACCGCAGGCTCCCATTCGATCAATCCGAACCTGCGGAAGATCAAGTACGACCCGATCAAGGATTTCGCGCCGATCAGCGTCGGGGTCGTTTCGTCCTTGTTGATCGTTGCTCATCCCTCGGTCGAGGCCAAAAACCTCAAGGAGCTGATCGCCCTGACCTCTTCAGGCAAGGTCGATTTCAATTTCGCCTCTGGCGGGATCGGCACCCTGGCCCATGTCGCTGGCGAGCTTTACAACCAGAAGACCGGCTCCAAGCTGACCCATGTGCCCTACAAGGGCGCGGGACCGGCCCTGAACGACGCTGTCGCGGGGCGCATTCAGGTCTACATGAACAACATCCCTAAGATCCTGCCTCACGTTCAGTCCGGGGCGCTGCGCCCCATGGCGTTGGGCGCCGCCAAACGCTCGGCCTTGCTGCCGGACGTGCCGACCACTTCGGAAGCGGGCCTGGAGGGAATGGAAATGGGATCCTGGTTCGGGCTTCTGGCTCCGGCCGGCACGCCCAAGGCAGCGATCGACCGACTGTTCGCGGGTATGAAAGCGGCCCAGGACTCGCCGAAGGTTCTTGAGCGCCTTAAAGGCATCGGCTCCGAAATCGAGATTTCCGACTCCCCGGAACAGTTCGGAACCTACATGCAGGCCCAGTTGAAATGGTGGGCCAACGTCCTGGATAATCCAGTCTTCAAAAAGAAAAAATAATCGCCCGAACATCCGCGCGGGACGGCACGCTCAAATGGCGCGCCGTCCCCGCACGGTCGGATCCGACGACGCTTGATCCCAGGGGAGAGGGACATGGCAAGAGACATATCGTGGCTGTTTATCGCGGCGTTGGGCGCCGCGGCATTCTATTTCGCGCTCGACTTCAATTTCGGGTCGTTGGCGAACGTCGGATCGGCGGTTTATCCGTTGATCCTGTCGTCGCTGCTGATCGCCATTTCGCTTTATTCATTTCTGTTCGCGCCGCGCGAGCAATCCCGCCCCGGCAACCGGCGCGCATTCATCTGCGTCTCCGTGGCCGTCGCGGTCTTCATTCTGTTGGTTGAGGTCGTGGGCCTGCTTCCGACCATCGTGTTGAGCATGACCATCGCCTACGCGGGTCAGACCGAAGGACGCTACGGCTTCTTCATGGCCTATGCCCTGGTCTTCGCCGTCGGC